>CAYNQP010000044.1:0-13058 GCA_964399325.1 uncultured Pirellulales bacterium | reverse complement strand
CAACGGATAGGAAAACTTCTTGTAGGTGGCCGCGACATCTTTCAGATCAATGGAAATGTGACTCTGTCTGTCCGTGGGTGAGGACCGGGTCATTCGATAATCGACGCCTACCGTGCCGCTCGGAGCAAAGGCATCCCAGAGGCGCTTCTGGTCCGGATGCAAGGCGGCGTGAAGATCCTCGTCCAGAACCATGTTGCCGCTGGTGACCGCATACTGGTATTGCTTCTCGTCGCCGTAGCCTCTCGTCCACCCTTCGAGGTGCACATCCACATCACCATGCTTTCCGGACATTGGGTTCAGCACCATCATCGACTGCGTGAAGTCCAACTGTCCGGCTAGATGGTCGATCGCGTAGGGAAACCTGCTGTCACAAATAGAGACATCTCGGCATACGATTCTGCCGGTAATCTCGCTTTCGTTGAGTGCCTCCAGACTGCCGCTCGCCTTGACAGCAATCTCCCCGACCGTACCGAAAGGGCGATACCGCGCGAAGAACCGCTGGACGGTCGCCAAGGGGCCCGACTGCGTCAGATCCGCCGGCGCCAGCAGCCGGAACGTATCGACCTCCGGGCTGTGTTTGCTGTGCAAGTCCTTGACGCTCAGATTCAACTCGTAGCTTCCACCGGCGTCATAGACCAAGTCCGCAGCCAGCACATCCATGGCCCAGGCTCGCTCCAGTGAGGGGATATCGGTCGAGGACAGCCCGCCCGCCAATTCAAAATGCCCCGGTTGCCACGAGCCGGTCAGGTAACTCTCGCCGTAGCCGCCCGAGAGCGTGGCGGTCTTGATCTCAAAGCTATAGCGTTGACGCACCGTCTCGGATGGTCCCAATCGGGCCTCTACAGGCACCGACATGACCACGTCCGTCTCTCCGCCTGAGACTTTGCAGTAGCGCAGCTTGCCTTGCAGCAGACTGAAAGTCGGCATGGTCCCGTCCCCTCGGCCGGTCGCAACATTCAACTGCAAATCGCTGACGTTCCACCGCCCCGTATCCAGATCACACTGTACGTCCAAGATGAAGTCCTCGACGCGAATCTCCGTGATCCGCGGCGACAGGAACAACAGACTGCTCAGGCTGAACTTGGCGCGGACACTCTTGGCCCGCAGGATGGCGTCGTCATAGAACAGCCGCTCGCGTTCCGGGCGAATGACGAGACCGTTGATGGTGACGGAGGCATCGCGGTGAAAATCGAACGCCCCCACCTCAATCCGGGTATTGGTCAAGCGACTGATCTCGGCCGCCGCGATACCCGGCAACGCCCGCGCGACCCAGGCGCCAATCCCTGTGAGTATGACGGCGATGGCCAGCACGACGAGGAGCCCTCGAACCATGATTCGACGACGCCATCGCTTCTTGTTGAACCTCAGCCCCAAATCGTGATTTTCAGATTGAGTCATGAGCGCCTCAGCGTTCTCCGCATTCACGGCATCATCGCTTGATGGCCTTGTCCGAGATATCATGGCGGCAGTAGGCCCCGTCGAAGTGAATGCAAGCAACCGCCTCGTAGGCCCGCGCCTTCGCGGCGGCCACATCGCTTCCAAGGGCCGTCACACCCAAGACACGCCCGCCATTCGTGACAATATCGCCACTCTGCCGTCTCGTGCCCGCGTGAAAAACCGCCACATCGTCAAGGGCTTCTGCTTCCTTGAGCCCGGTAATGACCTTGCCCTTCTCATACGTGCCCGGGTATCCGCCCGAGGCCATCACCACACAAACGGCCGGGCGGGGATCCCACTTCAGGGTGACGTTGTCCAGGCGCCCTTCGCAAACCGCCAGGAAGACCTCCAGCAGATCGCTCTTGAGCCGCATCAGAATGGGCTGGGTTTCAGGATCTCCAAATCGCACGTTGAACTCAAGCACCCGTGGTCCACCGCTGGTGACCATCAGGCCCGCGTACAGGACGCCTCGGTAGGGCGTCCCGTTGCGATTCATCGCATCGACAATCGGTACCAGGATTTCACGCGTGATTTTGCCCATCATCGCGTCGGTCACAAGCGGTGTCGGGCTATACGCTCCCATGCCTCCCGTATTGGGCCCGGTGTCGCCGTCCCCTATGGGCTTGTGGTCCTGAGATGATTCCATCAAGTAGATATTGTGGCCGTCCACAAAGGCAAGAATCGAGGCCTCTTCGCCGAGCAGCTTGTCTTCAACCACCACGCGGTCGCCGGCTGCCCCAAAGACCTTGTCGACCATGATCCTCTCGGCGGCCAGGATTCCATCCGATGGGTCATCGCAGATGATCACGCCCTTGCCCTTGGCCAGCCCGGCCGCCTTTATCACGACAGCCTCATCTCGACTGGCAATGTAGGCCTTGGCATCACTGAAGCGGTCAAAGACGCGTGCTTCGGCCGTAGAAACGGCGCAGGCCCGCATCATTTGCTTGGCGAAGGCCTTGTCGGCCTCCAACTGTGCCGCCGCCCCACTGGGGCCGAACGCCTTGATGCCAGCGGCCTCCAGCGCGTCCACAACGCCAGCCGCCAACGGGTCTTCCGGGCCGACCACCACCAGGCCAACCTTCTTCGCCTTGGCGAAGTCCACCAGGGCCGCTACGTCAGTGTCTTTGATGTCAACATTCTGGCCGCACTGAGCGGTACCGGTATTGCCCGGCGCGACATAGAGCGTGCCGAGTCGCTTGGATTGCTTGAGCTTCCGTGCAATGGCATGCTCGCGCCCCCCGCTTCCAATCAGCAGTACATCCATTCTTCAACCTCGACTGTCATCCTGAGTCTGAGCAAACCACAACCAGCCGGCCAAAGCGCCGGCCGGATACTCTGCCGGTGGCAGGGATGCCACTTTACCAGGACTCCGCGATTTGCTCAAGCCGATACTTGGCGGCCCGACCATAAGATGTGGCGATGCGCCCAGCGGTCAGATCTCCGGCCGTAGCGCAGAAACCGTCCCGCCGCCGCGATGGATGAACGTGGGTGCGACGCTGTGTTGTACTGTAGTTGCTCTTGTACTGAGACGTACAGGCCGGCGCGACTACGGGCTGGCGTACCAGGCAATGCCTTCGTAGGTCCAGACGTGGCCGTAATTGTTGAGCACCGTGTCCCTTTCCGCCTCGTCCATCGTGTAGAAATGGGCACTCTTGCTGTCGGACCAGAATCGGTACACCGGGAAAGTCCACGCAGGCTCCCAACCTTCCGGATAGGCGAAGAAAGCGATACCTTCATAGGTCCAGGTGTCAGCGTACTGGTCGATGACCATGTTCGTCTCGGTGTCACTTATGGTATAGAAATGCCGGCTGAGTCTATCCGACCAGAAACGGTAGACCGGCTTGCTATCGGGATCGGAATTGTCCGGGTACGCGTAGTAGACGACGCCCTCATAGGTCCAGATATGGGGAGAATTCAGAAGGAGGCCCTCCTTCTCCAATTCGTCCATCGTGTAGAAATGGCTCTCCTTCACGGGAGACCAGAAACGATAGACTTCCTGCAGGGCCGCCTCGACAACCAGCCCACTCTCGACGAGTAGATTGTCGAGATACGCGTGTCCGGAGGTGATCTCCAGTCCATCGGACCTTCCACCCAGATACACGAAGATCGGCTCGCCATCCCACTGACCTTTCAGAAGATCGGGGAAGGTCATCCAGGCACGGTCTTGTCCGTAACCATTGTCACTCACGCAGAGCGTGTCGTCGGCGGCTGTGTACGAAATGTAGAGCGCGCCGCTGTTGGAGAATCGAGAAGTACGACTGGACTCGATCGCCCCCTCGTCGCTTCGCTGCTCGTACCAGTAGTCCGAAAGAAGGCCCGTACACCCGACACTGATCTCAACCCCGCAGCGGCGAGGGTCTTCCGCATTGGGCGTGATGCCCACATTGACCCGACCGCCCGCGAGGGTCTTCAGATCATAGTAGAAGTCGACGCGCAAGGTGAAGTCGTTTTGCGGGTCAAGCCGCCAGGCGTTCCCGATGTATCCCGCAAAGGCGTCGCCCGCCGTCTTGTGAGCCCAGAGTTCGAGACGACCGTTGGTCTCGGCAACCGTGCAATTGTTGATGTCCTCCGCATACAGGCGCCACAATGTGCCCTTTTGACCGTCATCGAAGTCGTCACGCAGCAGTAACTGTCCCAGCGAAAGAGTCGAACTCTCCACCGAGACGTCGCCTCTGGCAACGCTGCTGAGACTGTCAAGACACGTCGGCATGACGCATGCCAAACCCAGTGCAAGCATGCAGATGATTGTGTTCCGCATCATTTTGCGTCCCCCTTTGTCACGGTCGGGTACCTTGTTCATGGCCCACTGGGCTGCGAGCGCTCCACGCAGGAACTGGCCGCCTGCAGCGGTTTCAGAAGTCCTTTTCGGAAACTCACCTCCGTGTGCCTCGAATCTTGCGACGCCCAATCGGCATCAGAATCGAGACCGAGTGCTTCCTGCTTGGAATGAGCCACCCCCCCCTGTGCGATAGAGCTGCGTCCATACATAGGGTCCTGCTGCCCGCCGGTCGCTCCTCCAGCCCTTTTGTATATTATATCGTTTCAAACCGTGTTGTCAAGCGCTAAGTCTGGGTGGAGGGTATCAGGAGTCCTGTCTACGGCTGGTCTTGCGTCGCTCAGACAAGCCCTGCGGCGCGAGTGATTCCGTAGAGTCCGAATAGACCGCTCCGTTGCCCTCTCGGCCCGGGCCATTCTCGCCCCCATCGGAGTACACCGCTTCCTGGCCCCAACGACTGATAATGCCGCTATTCTCAGATACACGGAGGACGGTGCTCTCGATCACGGGTCGCGGAAGACATGGCTGGGGTGACTCTTCTGCTGGACCGGACTGCCAAACGCACAGGGTGCAACTGACGGTTTCGGCTCAATCGTGCGACCGGGTTCAAGACCACACAGAACCGTTTTAGCACATGCCCCCGACACAGGGCCGCTCCAGCAAAATGATAGCGCCAAATGCGGGCCGGCGGTTTGACGGCAGCGATCTCCTCAATTATAATGGCGACATTCTTTTCAAGGAGCAGCAAATGGAATTCAACCAAAACGACGATTACTTACAGTCTTCTCCGTTTGGCAAGGGACCATCGAGCCCCGAACCTCCGGCCGCCCCACCCCCTCACGAGGTGCCGCCCTATCAGGCTTTTCAGAGACCCCCAAGGAGGTCAAGTGCCTGGCGGGTATTCTGGGCCATCCTTTTGGGCTTGTCGCTCCTGGCCAACATCGGGATGTTTCTCTTGTTGATCGGCACGGTGGCCTTCATTGCGACGGGACAAGCCCGGCATTACGAGACGGCCATCGTCCGTGAAGGATCGCCGGCCCACAAGATCGTCATGGTCAACCTGACCGGGATCATTAATGATGAGCAGGCCGACGAAGTCTACCGCCAGCTCGAGGCGGCCCGTCACGATCGAAACGTCAGAGGCCTCGTTGTCCGCGTGAACTCCCCTGGTGGAACGATCTCCGGCAGCGATCGCATCTACCAGGAGATACAGAGATACCGCGAAGAGGAGGGACAGCCTGTCGTCGCCTTCATGCAAGGCATTGCCGCCTCCGGCGGCTATTACGCCTCGGTTGCCTGCGACAAGATTGTCGCCGAGCCGACCGCCATTACCGGTTCTATCGGTGTCATCATGAGTCATTTCGTTTTCGAGGACCTGCTTCAGAACAAGCTGGGGATTCGTCCCGTCTTCCTGACGGCGGGAGCGAAAAAGGATTGGCCTAGTTCCTTCCGAGAAACAACGCAGGAAGAGATCGACTATATCCGCAAACGGCTGCTCACACCGGCCTATGAGCGGTTCGTCGAGGTGGTCCAGAAGGGCCGGGCCAAGGCCCTGACCGCCACCGACGTCAGACGGCTTGCGGATGGCAGCATCTACGTAGCACCAAAGGCATTCGACGAGAAGCTCATCGACAAGATCGGATACCTTGATGATGCTATTGCCACCGTCACATCGATGGCAGGCATACAGAACGCACAGGTCGTCGAATATCGCCGGCCGTTCTCATTTATGGGTCTGCTGAATGCCAAGAGCGCCAATACCCTGAAGCTCAACCGCGCGACTCTCCACGAGTTGAGTGCGCCCCAGATCATGTATCTGTGGAACGCCTATTAGCCGTGGGCCAGGGTAGGCGGTCCAGAAGAACAATGGAGATCATGCAATGATGCGTAGACAATGGCATTCATCAACGGTCGTGCTGTGGGCCCTGGCCGGGGCCGGCTTGATGCTTTTGACGATAAGTGCAACCGGGTGTTCGTCTTCTCAAAGAATGGGACTCATTGACACGACTCCCGAGGGCAAGGGCTTCGTTGAGGTCATGTCGGGTCGGCCGTATGTACCCTTCGGCGCCAACTACTACGACCCCAACACGGGTTGGCCCCCGAAGGTCTGGCAGCAATTCGATCCGGACCGTGTGACCGAACACTTCGAGATCATGAGCCGGCTTGGCGCCAACTGCGCCCGCGTCTTCTTGACGGCTGCTACCTTTCAGCCGGACGTGAATACGGTTGATGAGCAGGCATTGAGGAAGTTGGACGGACTCATCAGGATCGCTCGTCGTACCGGCGTTCGGCTCATTGTGACGGGCCCCAATCCTTGGGAGGACGAGCCACCCTATTGGCAACCGGATCGATTTGCCGGCGACGAGGCCCTGAAGGCCCTTGAGCGCTTCTGGACGGTGTTGGGACAGCGTTACCAGGGCGAACCCGCGATCTTCGCGTGGGACCTTGCCAATGAGCCGCAAATGCCCTGGTCAGTTCCGTCCTGGGGGCCTCGATGGAACGAATGGCTGCAAGCGAAGTACGTGAATCGGGACGGGCTGAAAACAGGGTGGGGTGACGAACTCATCGACAGCGAGCAGATGGGCAACGTTACGATTCCGGCCGATGTCGCCGAGAGCGGCAATCCGCGTCTGCACGACTGGCAGTTGTTCCGGGAACATCTCGCCGATCAGTGGGTGCAGCGCCAGGTCCGGGTGCTGCGGCGCGTGGATCCGACGCATCTGATTACTGCTGGCTATGTCCAATGGTCCTATCCGGTGGTTCGGCCCGGCGATCCATCCCTGTACTCGGCCTTCAATCCGCATCGCCAGTCGGAGTGGCTCGACTTCATCTCCGTTCACTTCTACCCCTTGATGGGCCGGCCGTTCGGCTCACGGGACAACTGGCTCAGAAACCTGACCTATCTCCAGGCCATTCTGGCCTATTGCAGCGTCGGCAAGCCGGTGGTGGTCGAGGAATACGGCTGGTACGGCGGCGGCGCCCCTCCGGAACGCCCGTATCTGGACGAGGATCAACAGGAGCGCTGGATCGCCGCCGAAATCGAAGCCTCCAGGCGACTGGCACAAGGCTGGCTATCCTGGCCCTTCGCCGACACGCCGGACGCCACGGATATGGCCATGTTCGGCGGTCTGGTGAAGAAGGACATGACGTGGAAACGATGGGCGGTGCACTTTCGGTCGTATGCCGCGAACCTGTCTATCCTGGCGCAGCCTGCCCCCGAACTGCCCTCGTTCGAGGTCTCACCATCCCTGACAGCTCCCTTGAGCGACCTGGTGCCCATGTACGAAGACCATGCCAAGATGATCGAGACGATGATGGGCACGGTCAGTCCCATCTCCGAGATACCGCTGCAAGAGGAGCCCGTCTCGCTCAGTGGAGACGACGCCCGTTGACGCATCGAATCGGCCATGGTCTCGGCAGTTGAGACGAGCGTGTGTCCTTATCCGGACAACTCGCCGAAGAGCGTCAAGGGGGAGGTCCGGATGATGTGGACGTCGACGAATCTTCCCGCCAGCAAAAGGGGACCGTTGAACACAACAATGTGGTCGCCGGATGTGCGGCCCACCAATTGGGGATGGCCCGAATGATCGGCCGCGTTCACATGGGCTTTCTTGCTCAGTCCTTCCGCCAGGATCCGGACCGTTCGCCCCAGGAAACCTCCGCTCAGCGTCCCGCTGATCTCCTCTTGAACGGCCAATAGCGCGGCATTACGCCGCTGCTTGACTTCGTCCGGCACCGTATCCTGGTGCCGCCGGTCGGCCGTTGTCCCAGGCCGGGGGGAGTATTTGAAGACGAAGCAGTTGCGGTATCGAGCGCGCCTCACCAAGTCAACGGTAGCCTGAAAATCCTCGTCGGTTTCGCCGGGAAAACCCACAATGAAATCCCCGGCCAAGGCAATATCCGGGACGATGCTTCTGGCACGATCCAGGAGTTCCAGGTACTGCTGGGCGGTGTAGTGTCGGTTCATCGCCCGAAGGATCCGGTCCGACCCACTCTGGGCCGGCATGTGAAGATAGCGGCACACTTTCTCCGATGATGCCATGACCTGAAGAATCTCGTCGTAGAACTGCTCGGAAGGATAACTCGTGACGAATCGAATCCACTCGATGCCATCCACGTGGGCGGCCGCGGAGAGCAGGTCAGCCAGGCAATGGAGCTTCTCGCCCGTCCGATAGCGGTATGCGTTCACCGTCTGCCCCAGGAGCGTTACTTGTTTGATGCCCCGATCCGCAAGCTTTCTGATCTGCTCCAGGATCGCGTCCGGCGGGCGGCAGACTTCGGGCCCGCGCACATACGGAACGATACAATACGTACAGAAGTTGTTGCAGCCCCGCATCACACGCACAAAGGCTTGACCAGGCAGCGATCCGTCTTCGTCGCCGTCTCTGCCATAGGCGGACTCGAAGCGTTCCAACGCGTCACTCGAGGTCTTCGCCTCGCTACGAATGTCTGCCGTGATGGCAAGCTGCTTCTCATTATGCGCCAGTGCTTCACTGATGAGGCCCGCCACACGGGGAATCTCCGTGGGACCGCAAACGATGCTGACGGCGTCGTGTTCGAGCAGCGTCTCGCCCAGCCGTTGCGCCATGCACCCCATCACGGCCACCACCAGGCCGGGCTTCTGCTGCTTGAGATGTTTCAGATGCCCCAGATGCGAAAGTACGCGTGCTTCGGCATGCTCCCGCACCGAACAGGTATTGATGAGCACGGCATCGGCGTCCTTGACGCTCTTCGTCAGACTGAAACCTGCGTCCTTGAGCGCCGCAACGACCAGCGCCGTGTCGAGCTTGTTCATCTGACAACCGAAGCTTCTTATGTGAACACTGTGTCCTGGCATGGGAGTGAGTATAACCGCCTGCGGCCTCGGAATCAAATCGAGGCGGCGCGAGGAAGCGAACGGTTGAGCTGTCGTTGGAGCTGCTTCAGGCGGTTCGCCTCGTCGAAGCCAAGGCGAATGATAGGAAAGGCGGTATTGTTGTGCATCAAGGGCTCGTCCATGTCCACCCACTGGCGGCAGGCATCCCCGTCCGGCGTACCGGGGATAGGCGAGAAATCCGCCAGCATGCCGCGAACACCGAGGCGGCGGACAAACCGCATCGACGCCTCCAGTTCCTGGATATCGCTGTTCGGGTGACCGAGTATCTGGTACGCGGTGATGTGCGCCGGTTCTGCTCCTGCCGAGACGAGATGGCGGACGGCCCGGCCCAGTTCCTCGCCGTAGACCTTGCCGCCGGTGCCTTGCTGCCATTGCCGGGACCGGCTTTCGAAGCCGAGGTAGAAGGTCTTGAAGCCGGCCCGGACCATCAACTCGGCCAACTCGGCCGTGATGAAACGTGCGTTGAGCGCGTTCGGGGTGTGGAGATTCACCGCGATGCCCCGCCGAACCATCTCCTCCAGAAAAGGAACCAGGACGGCTTCGGCGTCGAACAAGAGAGCATCATCATAGAATGCGATGTTCTCCGTGCCCCGGGATAGAAGCAGGTCCAATTCAGCCCGCGATCGTTCCAACGATCGGGGTCTGAATTCCCCGTAGACCTTCGGCACCGAACAGTAAGTGCATTTGAAGGGACAGCCGTCGGTTAGTTTCAACACCCCCGCGCCGGGAACATGATAGACCTCCCATAGAGCAGGCTGATCTAAATCGGGCGCCATCCCCAGCAAATCCCACAACGGCTGTAGGTCCGTACCCGGCGCCACCAGGTCCGCCTCCAGGCTTCTCGCGTGGTTTGGGCAGAGAGTGACATAGTTGCCGCCCAATACGATCTTCGCCTCCGGCCACGCCCGCCGGACATCTTCGATGACTTCCGCAACGCCCAGGTACCAATAGGTCATGACGGTTCCAACCAAGACACCGTCAAACGGTCCCTCCTCGCGGAGAAACTGCTGAAAAAGACCGCGCGGCAGCCCGAATCGTCTGAAGTACCTGGGGATGTCTTTCAGGCATGTTGGTCTGTCGATGCGCTCACTGTAGAAGGGGCCTCGCCCCCATGGGTCGGATCGCCGTCGCTCGCAGCCGGCCACGAAAGGATGCCGCCGGTCCAGGTAGTCGAAGCAGGCAAGGTCAGCCCGGCCCCGCAACTGCCCCGCGACGCTTAGCAGACCATAGGGCCTCAGCCAGAAATCGTAGGCAGCGAAATCGTGGATCGGCGGGTTGACCAGTAGTATCTTGGGACGCATCACCTGCAAACACTCCTGCAAAGGCCGCTCTCGCAGGCGACTGCACACGCCCCGGAGCACAAGTACCATGTCCGGTCGTAGAATAGGGTGAAGATGATTCGATTGTCAACTGTAGCGGCACGCTGCATCCGGGCACATTGGCTGCCGTACCGACACGGGCAATATTGACTATGACCGGGTTATTTGATAAGATAGGTAAAGTGCATGGCGTCACCCATCGTTTTCTGGGGCCGATAATATTTTTGACACCATCATTTTTCCGCCGCCTGATGAAGGAAGAGAAAGCCTAATGAAGGCATTTCACAGTGTGCTTCTGTCTATCTCGCTGAGGATCCTCTCCGTAGCCGCTTCCGGGCCGCCCGCAGTGGCTCAGCAAGAGGCGGCCAACTTGTTCGACGCGCAAAACGGCATCTACGTCAACGCGCGAAATCAGGGACAGGCCTGGAAGCGGCCGGTCTCGGTGGAGTTGATCAACCCGGACGGCACGGGCGAAGTCTCTACGTCTCGGAGGACGTGTGCCCGAGACATTCAGGACCGGCTCGACAGAGTGGCGGCAAGTTCCGTGCCCACCGCGCATAAGGCAGTGAGGATGTGACAGTGAAATTCAGATTTCTTCTTGTTCTCTTCGTATCAGGTCTGGGCGCGACCGTCCAGGCAAAGCCCCCGCTCGGCGATCTGAATGGCGATTATCGAGTTGACCGGCTCGACCTCGCCCTCTTTGCCGGTCAGTGGCTGACTCCAGAGAATCCCAGCGCCGATCTCAATGGCGATGCGTATGTCGATGTCTTCGATCTGGCCCTCCTAGCGGACCACTGGCGTGAGGCCAAGTGTCCCATTGCGATCAACGAACTGCTGGCTCATTCGCACGACACGGCCCCGGACTGGATCGAGCTGTACAACCTCAGCTCGGCTCCCGTCCACGTAGGCGGCTGGCTGCTCAGTGACAACAAGAATGACCTGTACCGGTATCGGATCGCCGACGGGACAATCATCGAACCCAACGAATATCTTGTCCTCTATGAGGACTTGAACTTCGGCAATCCTCTCGATCCCGGCACGTTAAACCCCTTCAAGATGAGTGAGAATGGAGAGAGCCTTTATCTGTATTCCGCCCGCGACAGAATGTTCCCTGAGTGTCTCGCGGAAGAAACGTTCGGCGCGTCGGAAACCTGGGTCTCGTTCGGTCGTTATGTCAAGAGCACGGGCACCTACAATTTCGTGCGACTGAGTGAGCCGACGCCCGGGCGCGCCAACGCCTATCCGGTGGTCGGTCCGGTGATCATCAATGAAATCATGTACCGCCCCAGCACCAACAACGACGCGGAATACGTCGAGCTTCTGAATATCAGCGGCGGCCTCGTGACCCTCTTTGATTTCGGCTCGCTGGAGCCCTGGCGATTCACCGACAACGCCGGCATTGAGTTCTCCTTTCCGGCCGACATCCCCATCACGCTGGGAACCGGCGAACACGTGCTCCTGGCTCGAGAGGCAGCACTGGTGCGTACGGTCTTCAGCGTGCCCGCGAGCGCGCGCGTGTTTCAATGGAACTCCGGCCGGCTCGCCAATAGCACCGAGAAGATCCGTCTCCTGCAACCGGGCGACGTGGATGAGCAAGGCACGCGCTACTGGATTGAGGTGGATCGCATCAGCTACAGCGACGGCTCGCACGGCCAGGACTTCGCTGACGGGATCGATCCCTGGCCCCGAGAGGCCGACGGCCTCGGTCTGTCTTTGAACCGCCGAGCGCCCACTCGGTATGGCAACGACCCCAACAACTGG
This sequence comes from uncultured Pirellulales bacterium, assembly GCA_964399325.1. Lineage (GTDB taxonomy): Bacteria > Planctomycetota > Phycisphaerae > Sedimentisphaerales > Anaerobacaceae > JAFGLV01. Next base: position 889 of record CAYNQP010000044.1, on the reverse strand, counting down.
GAGGCCGCGATTCCCAGTCCGGGATCGGCCAACGACTGAGCCACGGATTCTTTACCGTGGACTAGCGCACCGCTTGAGAGGTCGAATCCGACGCGTGCGGTGATTGAAGGGCGACGATCTCTATGGCCGGCCCGCGTCGGCTCGGCTCGGCGGCGGCCTCCATCGCTTTCTTGCGCTCTGCCTTCGGTCGCGTCTTCCAACGGCGGTGCAGCCACCAGTATTGCGTGGGGTCCTCCCGGACAAAAGCCTCAACGGCCTTCGTATACTCGGCGGTAACCCATTTCAGCGGGTCGTCCTTGTCGGCCCACTCATGCGGAAAGATGATCCGGTTGACACCGATCTCGAAAAAGAAACGATTGCCAACCCGGCGGCTGTAGCCGACCACGATGGGCAAGTTGCACGTGATCGCCAACAGGCCGATGCTCTTGTACGTGCTGGCGTCGCGACCGAAGAAATCAACGAAAACGCCTTTCCTGCCCGCATCCTGATCGGCGATGAATCCCAACGTACTACCCTCTCCCGTGAGTTGGGGCATCATCTCCGCAGCGCCTTTCTTATCGATGATCCTCTGGCCACGCTGCTCTCGAACCCGGTACAGGTAGCGATTGAGGTATTTGTTGTCGAGCGGGCGGGCAATACTGTAGATGGGGAAGCCAAAAAGCCCCATGAGATAGCCGATGATCTCGAAGTTGCTGTAGTGCCCCGTGACCATGAGCAGGCCCCTACGCTCCTGCATCAGCCACTTGGCATACTCGGCGTTCTTGTAGCACGAGTACTCCCGCCAGTTATACTTCTTGACCAGACGAGGCGTGAACAACACATCGATCGTCAGCATGACAATGTGCTCGAAGCTGCGCCGACCTGTCTGCCACCTCCACTCCTCGGATTG
>CAYNQP010000043.1:0-13112 GCA_964399325.1 uncultured Pirellulales bacterium | reverse complement strand
TAGAACCTGTCGCCTCGAAGCCAGCTAAGATTGAAAACTCTACATGGAATCCAGGTGCCCGGCATACGCTGAAAGGGACGCTTAGGATGAGTGGATACACGTTCATAAGCGACGCAAGTGATCCCCTGGTGTTCCGAATGGTTCTAAATGAAGGCTACGTTTACGAGAGAGGACGAGGGACTGTTATAACTCCCAAGGGGCAGCGTGTCGTTTTGGGACCGAATAACTGAGCGATCTGGGCATCTCAACCAACATAGATTACAGCAGGCCCAACAACAGGGTGGAGGCAACCAAGAAAGGAGATGTTTATGAAAAATGTAATAGTCACGATTGGGTGGTTGATGTGGATTGGCTTCGTCGCCGGTTGTTCAACTATGCCAAATACCAATAAAGGCACGGCAAGTGGATTGCCACAGATAGAGCCTGTGTTTAGCCTTGACTCCAAGACCGTTCAATCGGCCAAGCTCAAGTCATTCGGAGAGGGTGGATATGGAATCCACTTCACGCTGTCCGATGCCGGATGGAGTGAAATTCGCCGAATAAGCGCCCGGCGACCATCAGAACTGGTGATACGTATAGCTGGTCGAACAGCTACGCGAGTCACTGATCCAGAGAGAAGCGGCAGGCCTCTGTGGATGAAGGAAGGAGTCTGGACAGGACCAGCTATGGATGAGACTGGCAATTTTTCTATTGGAGTTGACCACAAGTTCTATGGCTTCTCGAAGGAGGAAGCCCAAGAGCTCATCCGTGAGATACTCCAGTCGGGAGAACTAAGTAGAAACGTATAAAGGATCATGCGGCTTTTTTCTGAACATCGTCATGGTTAAATATGAAAGTCATCTTGTTTCGGTGACCATTGAGGCCGAGCACGCCTCGGCGAAAGGCGGCCACCAGATCATCCATCGTGGCGAACAAGATATTGGCCAGAACGGTGCGTTTGAGATGTCCCCAGAGACGTTCGATCAGGTTCAAGCTGGGACGATATGGTTGCGATTCATATCGAGCCAGTGTCGCACCGCACGGGTCTGATGGAACCGGGCATTGTCACAGACCAGCCGCACCTTTCTCCCGGCATAGGCTGCGACCAGGACGCTCAAGAACAGCAGGAAGTTCTGCCCGCTTTTGGTCTTGGTCACCGTATAGGTGATCTTGCCCGTCTTGTAGTCGACGCCGCCATAGACCACCTGCTTTTCGTTCTGCCCCGGAGCGGGAACCTCGGGCTGCTGACCGACCGGCCCCCACATGCTGGTCAGGGTCGGATGCCGATGGATTTCCATCTCGTCCGGAGATACTAGGGACGGACCCTAGTTTCTACTCGGGACTAACCAGGGACAGACCTGCTCTGTATAGAACATGCAAGTAGACGCCAGAGAATGGCGAGGTTGTGGGTCAGGACGCGCAGACGGATTTCGCGGTTCCGGCTGTGATAGGTTCTCGCTCTCAACGCCGATCCGATCATGCTCGGAAGGAGAGCCACATCAACTCAATCGGCGAAAGCGTACAGGTGTCGTTCCGTCCGGAGATATATCTTGCCGTCGAGCAGGGCGGGGGTGGCGAAGATGCGTTCTCCGATTTTGCTCTGCGACAGCATCTTGAACTCGTCGCCGGCCTGCACGACGAATGCGGTACCGCACGCCGGTGTCGTCTCCTCGGATTTGACCTGCGCCGTGACAGGTACCCGTCCAGACGGGTGGGAGCCCCGTGCGGTACCTGCGAATCGCAGGTACTGGGGATCGCTGGGATCGTGGTTGACAGAACCGCATGGGCTGAAGCCGGTCCTCCGAGAGTGAGCGACGAAATGGACTTGCGTGCATGTGATGCCATTAGGGCTTGAGTAAGCGGAGAATTGTCATGCTGAACGCAGTGAAGCATCTGGCCATAGCCCAAGAGATCCTTCTCGGTCACAGCCCAGATCCTTCGGCTTCGCTTCAGGATGACAAAGTCACTACGGTACGGCCATCCAGGATTGAACTGCGGACCAACGGAATGCTGGGAACGATCGGAGGCGACATTGCCGGGGCGGGCCGTGGAGCGAGGAAGCTCAGCCTTGGCGGGTTACCTGTGCCTTCTCTTCTTGGCTTGTGCCTTTGTTTTGGCCTTGGTCCTGGCCTTCTGGGATGTCTTTCGGGCTCTCCGCTGGGAGTCGGCTTTGGATTTGTCCGGCCCGCGACGGTCCGGCTTGGAGCGGGCTTGACCCAGGGGCTCGATGGGAGCCACGTTCAACTGGCGGCCCGGGACGTTCACGGAGACGATGCGAACGTGCATGGGTTGGCCTAAGTGGATCGTCTGGCCGGAATGCTCCCCGATCAGGCATTGTGAGGGCTTGTTGAACTGCCAGTGGTCCGGGCCCAGGTCCTCCAGCTTGATGAGACCCTCGATCCCAAACGTGCGGGACTGAACGAAGACGCCGAACCCCGTCAGGCCCGTGACGACACCGTCGAGCTCTTCGCCGACCCGCTTGCTGAGCATCTGCAGGATGAGTACGGCAACCAGCTCGCGCTCGGCGTCCTCGGCGCGCTGCTCGGTGAAGGTGATGTGCTTGCCGACCGCGGCCAAGTCTTGGCCGGCCGCTATCTGCTTGGCGGCGTCTGTCCGCCCTTCCAGGTAGAACTGCAACTGCCGATGCACGAGCAGGTCAGCGTAGCGCCGGATGGGGCTGGTGAAGTGGCAATAGTGCGTCGAGGCCAGCGCGTAATGTCCGATGTGCAGGGGCGCGTACTGGGCCTTCTCGAAACTCCTGAGCACAACGAGATTGAGGGCCAGGGAACGGTCGGCGTCCTTGACGGAGGCGAGCAAGGCCTGGATCATCCTGCGGTCGAGGGTGCGGGGCGCGGGGAAGCCCATGGCCCGCAAGAGCTTGCCCAGGTTCTTCTGGCTCAGCGCATCGGGCTCCGGATGCACACGACGCATGCAGGACACATCGAGCTTGTCCAGCAGCGACGCCACTGCATCGTTGGCCTCGACCATGAACATCTCGATGATCGTGTGCGGATAGCAGTCATCGGCCGGGTGGGCGTCGACAACCTGGCCTGCCTCGTCGTAGACCAGTTCCGGCTCGGGCAGGTCCAGATGGAGCATGCCGTTCTCGATCCGCCGTTTCTCAATCCGCCGGCTCAGGGCCTCCATGTTCTGGAGCAAGGCGATCGCCTCGTTCTTGAGGCCCTTGGTGTGGCCCTTGAGAGCGCGATCGGCCTGTTCATAGGTGAGGCGTGTCTTGGAGCGGATGATGCTGTTGGCGTAACGACGCGACACAATGTTGCCTCCGTCGTCATAGGTGATGTAGGCACTCTTGGTGAAGCGCGGCTGGTCGGGCTGCAAGCTGCATATCCCGTTGCTGAGGACTTCCGGCAGCATCGGTATGACCTTACCGGGCAGGTAGATGCTGTTGCCGCGCAGCCGAGCCTCCTCGTCCAGCGGCGAGCCGGCCGGGATGAAATGGCTGACATCGGCGATATGAACGCCGAGGACCCAATGGCCTTGGGCGTCCTGCTCCAGGCTTATCGCGTCGTCAAAATCCTTCGCGTCCGGCGGGTCAATTGTAAGGATCATCTTGTCGGTGATGTCTTCGCGTCCCTTGGCCGGCTCGGGTCCAAAGGTCGAAGCAGCGCCGCGCGCCTGCTCCAGGCAGTCGGGATCGAACTCGCCGGGCAGATGGAACTGACGGGTGACAGCGGCGATCTCCGTCTCGTAACGCCCCGCCCTGCCGAGCACCTCGATAATGACGCCGCGAGCCAGATACCGCTCCGTCGGATAGGAGAGAATCTCAACGACGACCTTGTCCTTCTCCTTGGCGTTCTTGGCCGTGACGTCATCCACCACGATAGGATCGACAAAGCGCGTGCCGTCCGGCTGAACGATCCAGGCCTCCGGATGCCTCGTCAACATGCCGACGAACTGGTTGTTGGCTCTCTCAAGCACTTCCAGGATTTCGCCGGTGTAGCGCGCCTCACCGGCGCGGATTCCCTTGCGCGTGGCCTTGGCAAGCACCGTGTCGCCCGTCATGGCGTCGCCCGTGGAGGCCGGAGGGACGAAGAGATCACCATGAGCATTCGCTTCGAGAGGTATGACAAACCCGAATCCTTTGGGGTTCTTTCGGAACGTCCCGACGATCTGGCCCGCCATCGAGGGCAGGGTCACGAGGTTGTTTCCGCCGATGAGGACGTGCCCGGCGCGTCGCAACTCTTCGAAAGCAGACTTGAACTCGGGATAGGCGTCCGCATCCACTCCAAGCGACTTGGCCAACTGCGCTACCTTGACAGGCGCGTAGTCGGCATGCTTGAGAAGCTTTATGATTCGATCTTTGTAGACTTGCGGCATGGAATACCCCAACACAAACAGCACCCAACCGATCTTTTCATCGACTGGGTGCTGCCGATTTGCCAAAGCGAAATCATGTTTATGCAGCAAGCGGCTTGAACGCCGCTAACGGAGACGGGGTGAACGGGTTGCTCGAACGCTTAGCTGCTCTTCTTGGCCTTCAGGGTATTGACTTTCTTGGCCAGACGCGATTTCTTGCGAGCAGCCGTGTTCCTGTGCATCGTGCTCGTGGAGGCCACTTTGTCAAGCTTCTGGGCCACGACCCGCAACTGAGCGCTGGCAGCGTCAATATCACCCTGACTCAAGGCCGCATCCAGGCGCTTGACCTGGGTCTTGACCTGACTCTTGCGGGCCCGGTTAATGGTACGTCTTTTTTCGTTCTGCCGGACTCTCTTCTTCGCTGATAACGAATGTGCCACTTTGTTCTCCTGAATACTCCAACAACGCTGTCTACGCAACTGACTGAGAGATTGCCTCTGCTCTCTTCTATGCCGAACCGGACCCCGGCCCGCCGGACTCATCTTCCTGTGCGGCCAGCCGCAAGTGGTCTACCCGGTAACTCACATCCTTATACCCAAAGTCAAGCTGGGCGATCTTGCGATAAAGATCCAGTGCCTTTTCCTTGTCATTCTGCTCTTCGTAGGCACGGGCCAGATTATACCGCAGTTCCTTCGCCGTTGCATCATCTTTTATTTCATAGGAATCCATCGCCCGCGTGAAGATGTCAATGGCGTCGCTATACCAGCCTTTCATGAAGAAGCAGTAGCCGACCTTGTCCATGGCCTGGATCTTCCGTCGGGGGTCTTTCTGGGCCTCCTGGAACAGGGGAATGGCCTCATTATACTGGTCGTTTCGCATCAGGCGAAGGCCATATTCGTACTTGGCGGCCAAATCGGTCGGGTAGTTCTCCATGCAAAGGCGGTAGTGTTCCAGCTCCACATGGTTGAGGGCATCGAGCAACTCCTGGAGCCCTGCCTTGGCCTGGGCGTCCCCCGGGCGGCTCTCAAGCTGTCTTCTGGCCAGTCGGAGCCTGCGTTTTATCTGCTTGATTCTCAGCGCGCCGGCTCGGTCTTTGTACCGGAAGTCCTTGTGACCCTCGTACGCATCCTCCAGCAGTTGGATCGCTTCGTCCTCCGGCTCGTCCTGCTGCAGATCAGCCAGGGTCTCGGCCAAATCGAAAACGTGCTTGGGCATGTCGGGATCCTGCGCGTACGCCTTCCGGGCATCCTCCACGGCCGTGATACGGTAGTCCTGGGTCTTGACCACCCGATCCTGGGCGTAGAGCTTGGCCTGTGTGTCGCGATCGCGAATAGACTGGCGAAAATCCCCCTCGATGTCATATTTGCCCTTGGACATCGTCAACTCGGCGGAGAGATTCTTGAAATCGTCCGTCAACTCTTTATCGTCGGGCTTCATCCGCACAGCGCGCTGGCAGGCCGCAACCGCCTTGTCAAACTGGCCCAACGCGACGTAGGAGTCCTTCAACAGGATGTAAGTTTGCAGAGAAGGTTTCTCAATAGTGTTGTTCGTCTGGAAGATCAGGTTGGCAATCCAGTGGGCGGTCTTCATATAGCCGCCGTCGACGGCCGCTTTGAGCATGGCCTCCGCGTAAGGCAGATGGTCGGGGTCTTTCGTGAAGAGATACTCGGCATTGAGCATCTGTTCCAGCGGGGTCTTGCCTCGCAGGCGCTTGACCCGCTCGACCATCGTAGGTTTCTTGCCTCCCCGTGCTCGTCGCTGCAAACCCAACTCCACTAGTGGCAGATGGCCCTCTTCAAGCGCATCCGGAGCGCGATGGAGACCACCCAGATACATCTCAATGGCATAATCGTAGTTTTTGATCTCGGCTGCCTGCCACGCCTTGCTAAAGAACGCCTTCGCCTCCTCCATTCCAGCGTCCCTTTTCTCCCTTAACACCGGCGCGTCCGCGTTCTCCGGCTCAGCAGGCCCCCGTGGCCCGGGGGGATTGGCCGCATCGACCCGGACTCGCTGGGGTCGAGCCTTGCCCCCCTGCGAGGACTGAGACTTCGACGGCGGCGGCGAGCCGCGCTTGGGCGCCGGCAGCGCAGCCATCAGTCGCTTCAGTTCAACGACAAGTCCATCGTCATCCGGTTTCAGCGCCACGGCGCGCCGACATGCGGCAAAGGCACGCTCGATCTGTCCAACGGCTTCATACGAATCCTTCAGCAGGACATAGAGAGGGATCGCGGGCTTCTTGGCATTGTTGTTGGCCAAAAACATCAGATCGGCCATCCACTTGACGGTCTCCGGGCAGGGTGCCGCCACCGCTGCGCGGAGCACCGCTTCTGCGTAGGCAAGATGCTCCGGATCTTTCGCCAGGAGATATTCGGCGTTCAGCATCTTCTCCAGCGGCGTATCACCCTGGTCAAGACGTTGGCTCACCTCCTCGACCGTGGGTTTCGCGCCGCCTCGTTCGAGCCTGCGCAAGGCCAGCACGCGAAGCTCTATGTGCCCCCCCTCCACAGCGTCGGGAGAGCGACGAAGCCCCTCGATGTACGCATCGATGGCGCGGTCAAAGTCACCCGCTTCCGAGGCCTGACGGGCTCGTTCGAAGTGGGCCTTGGCTTGCGACTGTGGTTGGGCATCCGGTTCAGGCATAACGGTAAGTGGATTATCACCTCAAATGATGTATCACTAACCTATCCTAATAGTCGGCCCGATTTTGTCAACGAATAAATTCTTGTACGAGAACTGGGCCCGTGTTATAAGAGCCGCCTGCCGGTTATCCGACCCTGGCAGGCTGAGTTGATTACCCGCGAGGTATCCCTGATGGAGAAAATGGCATGAAAACAGCTCTCGAGCAGTACGACCCTCAGATCTACGAACTGATACGGCAAGAAGAAGCGCGACAAAGCGGCTCGATTCGGCTGATTCCGTCCGAGAACTACGTCTCGCGCGCCGTGATGATGGCCAGCTCAAGCTGCCTGACCAATAAGTACGCCGAAGGGTATCCAGGCAAGCGTTACTACGAGGGACAGCAGGTCACCGATCTCATCGAGAAACTGGCCCAGGACCGAGCCAAGAAGCTGTTCAAGGCCGACCATGCCAACGTCCAGCCCTACTCCGGGTCCGTGGCGAACCTGGCGGCCTATGCCGCCCTCATCAATCCAGGCGACACGATTATGGGCATGTCGCTCAGCCACGGGGGCCATCTGACGCACGGCTGGAAGGTCTCCCTGACGAGCAAATTCTACAACTCGGTCCCGTATGAGGTGAACACCGAGACCGGACGGCTCGACTACGACATGATTCGCGATCTGGCCAAAAAGCACCGGCCCCAGATCATCATCTCGGGGGCCACGGCCTATCCGCGGATCATTGATTTCGAGATCTTCGGAGACATTGCCAAGGAGGTCGGGGCGTACCTGATCAGCGACATCGCCCATATCGCGGGGCTGGTGGTCGCGGGCATTCACAAGAGCCCCGTGCCGTACGCCGATGTGGTTTCCACCACCACGCACAAGACACTGCGCGGCCCGCGCGGCGGCATGCTGCTGTGCAAGGCCGAGCATGCCAGCAAGGTGAACAAGGCCGTTTTTCCCGGCCTTCAGGGCGGTCCCCACATGCACACGCTCACCGCAATTGCCGTGGCCATGGCCGAGGCCGACACGCCCGAGTTCGTCGCCTATGCCAAACAGGTCGTCAAGAACGCCCAAACACTGGCGAACAAGCTGATCGAATATGGTTTCAATCTTGTTACGGGTGGGACCGATAACCACCTCATGTTGATCGACCTGAGGAACAGGGACATCCTCGGCAAGAAGCTGGCCAAGGCACTCGACAGAGCGCGGATTGTGGCCAACTACAACACCGTTCCGGGCGATCCGGCGCCGCCTTTCAACCCCAGCGGCCTAAGGCTCGGGACACCGGCTATCACCACCCGCGGGATGCGAGAACCCGAGGCCGAGCAGATCGCGACATTCATCCGCAAAGTCGCCGAGAATCTCGACAAGGAATCGGTCATTGAGCAGGTGGGCAAAGAAGTTATGTTGCTGTGCTCGCAGTTCCCCGTCCCCGAGCACTTTATTATCCCGCAGAAGAACGGGGGCCGGGAGTAGGACAGCAGGTTGCCTCAGGCAATGACCGCCGATCCGGATCGGCGGTGCGAACGCTTGTGGCGTGGCCCACAAGCCGGAGACAACGGGGCCGTACAACTCCGCGTGTGGAGATTCAAGATCAATCGCTGCTCCGGGCGATGTGGAGTGCAAGTGCAGGCTATCATGGCGAGACAGTAATCGGTTGCGTGGATGTCTATGGTCATCACAACTTCCTTCGAACACAGATTCTAACTGACACGTATCGGCATCTATGACAACGGAAACCCTAACTGCGGGCATCTTGGGCCTCGGCCAAGACGGCCAACTCCTGCTGGAGGCGGCCCACACGAGCGGGCACTTTCGGATCACCGCGGTTGCGGACCAGGACCACCAGAAGGCCGAAAGGATCGCGGCGGAATTCAAGTGCGATGCCTACACTGACTACCGCCAGCTTGTGGTGCAGAATCAAGTCGACTGCCTGCTCGTGGCGGCCGACATTCACACCTGTGACGAACATCTCAGGACCGCCATCAAGAAGAAGGTCAACATACTCAAGCTGGCTCCCCCCGCGAGAAATTTCGAGGAGACACTCGGATACGTGCAGATGGCCGAAAGCGAGAAGGTGCAATTCGCCATCGCTAATCCGGCACGGTTCATGTCCAGTTACACCAAGGCCCGTGAATTGATCGCCCAGGGTCACGTCGGACAAGCCTATCTTGTGACGGCGCAATGCAGCATCGATGGCGCTGATCGCTCCCCATGGTATACGGACCCAAAATTGGCCGGCGGAGGCGTCCTGCTGCACGACTGCTACCGGATCGTCGATCAAATCCTCTGGAACTTCCCTCTTCCCCAGCAGGTGTACGCCTTGACCACCAACCAGGCGCCCGACAAACAGCAGCGGCTCTATCTGACAGAGGACACGGCCGTGGTTTGCCTGAAATTCACCGATGCCCTGACGGGCACTATCATCGCCACACGACGCGCTGACGGCGGCCACGATGCGACCTGCCTGAGAATCCACGGCAAAAACACTCTGCTGACGGTCACGGACAGCGAGGTCACGCTCCGCACCCACGCAGAGGCGGACGAACAGAAGTGGCAATTCGACGAGACCGAACACGACGTGATGGGGCGACTCCTGTCGAGCTTCGCCCAGAGTCTCCGGAGGCCCGAAGAGCATGAGCTGGTCAGCAGTGCGGCCGAGAATCTCAAGAACATGGCCGTGCTGGAATCGGCGTATCTGTCGGCCCGAACGGGATTCCCGGAGGAACCAGCCAGGATCCTGCAGATGAGCGGGGCCTCTTCCGGGACCTCAACCAGCATTTGACACGGCCGCTCCGTACAGCCTGCCCCTCTATCCTCCCTCGCCTGAGACATCGAAGGTCTTTGTTCGCACCCCCTTCTTGCGCTCCTTCAGCACCGCAAGAACGTTTTGGGCGTACTCCTCCCGGCCCTCCTTCAACAATCCCAATGTGGAGTAGCGTCGCTCAATTCGCTCCTGAAGATAGATGATACGATTCTCCGGATTCGGGTGGGTCGAGAAAAACTCGACCGGCCGCACCTCCTGGAGAGACTGTAGAGCGCGCATCGTCTCGACCATGGCGTTGGGATCGTAACCGGCCTGGATCATGTAGGCCAACCCGGCAAGGTCTGCGTCCTTCTCGTCATCGCGGCTGTATTGCAGAGAAAGAACACTCGTGATGAAACTCGTCGCATTTGCCACGTCGCCGGGCGCGCCGCTGACCAGCGCCGCCGCCAGCGCCGCCGTCATGCCAATCTGGCGGCTGATCGCCGCCATCGTATCGCGGGCCACGACGTGCCCCACTTCGTGAGCCAGGATAGCCGCCAGTTGAGCCTCGGAGCCCAGTTTCTCCAGGAGCCCGCTGGTGATATAGACGTAGCCGCCAGGCACGGCAAAGGCATTCTCCATATCCACATCGACGGCCGCAAAGTGATACGCGATGTCCGGCCGGTGACAAACCCGGGCGATACGCTGGCCCACGTGGTCCAGGTAGCTCTGAAGGTTCTCGTCGGGAAACCGCCCGCCGAGCTGCTTTTCGATCTCCGGCGCGTACTTCTGGCCCAGCTTGACGTCCTCATCGGGCGAGAAGAACATCAGGTCTTGCTGCCCCGTGACCGGATTGACCGCGCAGCCGCTCGCAAGAGCGAGCATTAGAGCCAACGCGGACGCCGCCGCTCCTTTTGTCATGACAACGCCTTGAATTCGCAAAGTTCTAGTTGAAATACCACGCTGGCGTATTATAATTTGGGTTTTCCTGTTTGGTAGTGAAAACCATGACGCAGGCGAAGTGGTGCGAAGGCTGTAGCCAGGCCCACGACTGCAAGAAAATCTACCAGCACCTCGGCAACCTCCGGGACCCTTCGGTGGCATTGAAAGCTGCGATCGCTTTTCTGCTGCCCATCGGTTTGTTCGTGGCGGCGCTGGGAGCGTTCGGCCGGTTGCTGCAACCTGTCGTAGCGCGCCAATACCAAACGTTGCTCGCATGTGCGCTGGCGTTGTGCGTTACGATAGTCCTCATGCTGGTCGTGAGCTTCCTCACCAAACGACCTGACAAGAGAAAGATGTTAGCATCGGGAATGCGTCACCATGAGTGAGAATTCCACAGGCAGGCTTTCGTTCTCCGGCGGGGTCCATCCCCCCGAGAGCAAGCATCTTACTGAGAACAGCTCGATCCAACCGGGGCCTCCGGCGCAGGAACTGGCCCTTCTCCTGAGTCAGCACATAGGCGCGCCGTGCCAGCCAAGCGTCAAGAAAGCCGACATCGTGCAGGCCGGCCAGAGGATCGGCGAGTGCCAGGCATTCGTCTGTGCGCCGGTTCACGCACCGGTAGCCGGCAAGGTCAAGGAACTCACGTTGTGCTCGCACCCTGTGCTGGGCCGCAGCCCGGCCATTTCAATCGAGGCCGACCCGGACACGCCACCGAAGCTGCCCTCGTTCAAGCTGCCGGAGACTTTCGATCCAGGCAAGTACTCGCCTGAACAAATATGCAACGCGGTCCGGGAGGCCGGCCTGGTCGGCATGGGCGGCGCGGGCTTCCCTACGAGTGTCAAGATTCAGCACGACGCCAAACCGCCTAAGCACACGCTGCTTGTCAATGCCTGCGAGTGCGAGCCGTATATCACGTGCGATTATCGCATCATGCTGGAATGGACCGATCAGATCATCGCCGGCGTCCGACTGGCCCAGAGGGCCTGCGGCGCTTCGAAGGTCTTCATCGGAATCGAAGACAACAAGCCCAAGGCCATCGAGGCCATGACCGCAGCCCTTGAGAAGCTGGGCCTGAACCATAGCCTCACCGTGGTCTGCCTCCAGACCAAGTATCCTCAGGGCGGCGAGCGACAGCTCATCAACGCCGTGCTTTCGCAGACGGTCCCCACGGGAGGCATCCCGCCTCTGATCGGAGTCGTTGTGATCAACGTCGCCACGGCGGCGGCGCTGGCCGAAGCCGTTATCGACGGCCGACCTCTGACGCATCGCGTCGTGACCGTCACCGGCGAGGCCATCGCCAAGCCGGGCAACTACTACGTTCCCATCGGGACCTCGGTGGAGACCCTGATCGACTTCTGCGGCGGCGTCACCACGAAAGGGGCCAAGGTCGTCATGGGCGGGCCGATGATGGGACTGGCAATTGCCGACTTGAGCACTCCGATTACGAAGACCAGCGGAGCCATCACCGTCCTGACCAGGGAACAGATCGGGCAAGCCAAATTCGAACGGCGCCAAACCGCATGTATCCGTTGCGGCCGGTGCCTGGAAGTGTGTCCCGAGAATCTCAATCCCACGAAGATCGCGCACGCGGTCAAGAGCAACCTCCTGGACGTGGCCGAGAGGCACTATATCGGCGCGTGCATCGAATGCGGCTGCTGCAGCTACGTCTGCCCGGCCAAGATTGAGCTAACAGGCTATATCAAGACAGGCAAGATCTTCCTGGCCCGGCAGAAGAAGAAAATGCCTGCCTGACAGGCGAATGATTCTGCGTCAAGACGCAACAAGGGTCTCATAGATGCTCAGAGATATCACAGTTTCGTTTGCACCGCACATCAGCAAGCCGCTATCGACGCGGCGTATCATGATTGATGTTATCATCGGTCTGACGCCGGCGATGGTCGCGGCGGGAATCTACTTCCGCGTCCACGCCCTGCTGCTGCTCGGCGTCTGCGTCGCCTGGTGCATGGCGACCGAATGGGTCTGCAACGTGATCCGCAAGCAGCCCAACTCGTTGGGCGACTTCAGCGCGGTCGTCACCGGCATCATCCTGGCGCTGTCGCTGCCGCCCAACCTGCCGCTGTGGGCCGCCGCCATTGGAGCCAGCGTCTCGATCGTCGTCGGCAAGATGGTCTTCGGCGGGCTCGGGGCCAACATCTTCAATCCCGCGATGGTTGGCCGGGCCTTCCTGACCGTTTCCTTTGGCGTCCTGATGACCACCTGGGCCGTGCCGGCCACCATTGACGGCGACATGCCGGCGATCTCACCTGCAAACACGGTCGATACGAGAACTCAGGCATCCCCGCTGGCCTGGAGCAAAACGGCAATCAAGGAAAAGGCAGAAGCCAAGACCTACAGCAGCCAACAGTTCCTCTCCTCAGTAACGGGAAACGTTGCCGGCTGCTTGGGCGAAACCGGCGCCGTCTTCATCCTGATCGGCGGACTCTACCTCCTCTGGCGAAAGACCATCAGCATCCATATTCCCCTCGCGGTGATTGGCTCGGCGT
>CAYNQP010000042.1:0-13312 GCA_964399325.1 uncultured Pirellulales bacterium | reverse complement strand
TGGTGATTTCCGTCGATTGCGAGAATGCCCTGAGTCGGCTTCGCAACGCAAACGGTTCCAGGCCATATCTGATCTTCCTTGATCTGGAAATGCCGCGAATGAGCGCTTTCAGCTTCCTGAAAGCCGTCAAGAGCGATGAGCAACTGCAGATGATACCGATCATGGCGCTAGCCGGCACGGACGATGCCGAGGCGGTTTCCAAGTGCTACGACCTCGGAGCGGCCGGATACATGGTCAAACCGAGCGATTACACCGATTTGCTCGATAAGATGAAAGCCGTTTGTGGTTACTGGGCATTGAATCGATTGCCCGCCATGGACTAGGTTCGTCCGATAAGGCCTTTCCTGCATTGCCTCCACTCGGGACGGACTTGATAGCCCGTTCGTCTCTGCACCCTCACAAGCCCTGTGTTCGTACGGCCAAGCCCCTAATGAAAAACCGAGGGTGTTGCCTGGTATGATCAAGGCACTGTGGTCGTCAGGCCCATCACGATCGCATGCTTGACAAGGCCTGCCACGCCGTCGACGCGGAGCTTCCGCATCAACTGCCGGCGACACGCGTCAATCGTCTTTGAACTGAGATCCAGAGTCATCGCGATCTCTTTCGACGTCTTGCCTTCGGCGAGAAGTTGCAGGACCTCGCACTCGCGCTCGGTCAGTGAGATCTCCGATGGCTCCCGTGCGCTGCTTTCGTATCGGGCGTACCCCTCGATGATGCTCTCGCGGGCGTCGGAACAGAGATACGTCGAGCCGGAAATAACAGTTTGGATTGCCTGAAGCAGCTCGTCAAACTTGTTACGCTTGACGACATAGGCGTGGGTGCCTGCCCTGAAGGCCTCGGCAACAAGAGCCTTGGTGCAGAAGGCCGACAGGGCGATAATCTTGGCATCCGATTGTTCTTGAGAGACGCGACGCGCGACATCCATGCCACCGGACCCCCCCGGGCCGATGTTCATGACCACCAGATCCGGTTGCAGTCTGCGGATCAGTTCCAGAGCTTCAGGACCTTCATTGCTTTCACCGACGACCTCTATGTTCGATTCCTGATCGAACAGCGCTCTGAGGCCGTCGCGCATCATTCGGTCGTCATCGACGAGCACAATTCGGATGCTCAGACTCCCATTCAACATAGACCCCCAGTTACCTGCTTCTACACATCATTTCCTCGGCGTACAGCGTTACTCCTGTATTGTCGGATAGTCCGCGAGATGGCGCAATAAGGAAAACGCTTGGCGGGAGGGGTGTTTGGCTCATTTGGAGCAGTTTTTGGCTACGACCAGATTCTTCAGCCGCGTGAGCGTCGTGCCCAACTTACCGATGGCAAGCCGGTGACTTCAATGGTCGACGGTTGTCAGACCCTCTCGAATTGCGTATTTCACCAATTCGGCCACGCTGTTGATGGCCAGCTTCTGCATGATGCGACGGCGGCACGCATCGACGGTTTTGACACTGGTCTGCGTGACCAAGGCAATCTCCTTGGAGGTCTTTCCGTCGGCCAGCATGCGGACGACCTCGAGTTCTCTTCTGGTCAGTCGAGTGCCCGAGGGCGTGCTCTGGCCGTTTTGAACGTATTCGTCTACCAGAAGGGCCGCCACCTTGCTGCACACGTATTTCTCTCCCGTCAGGATCGTCCGGATCGCATCCACGATTTCGGCGAAGGCGTTGTCTTTGAGCAGATACCCGGCGGCGCCGCTCCTGATCATCTCGGTCACGAACGTCTTTCTCAGAAACATGGAAAGGGCGAGCACTTTCGTATGGGGCTGCTCGCGGGCGATCATACGTGTCGCGTCGATCCCATCCATGCCCTCCATGTTCACGTCCATGATCACGACGTCCGGCTCAAGCTCTCGGACCATCCGCAGGGCCATCATGCCGTCGCCCGCCTCTCCCACCACCTCCATTTCAGGTTCCTGCTCAAGGAGCGAGCGGAGTCCTTCACGCAAGACTTGATGGTCGTCAACGAGTAGAATCCTCACTGCCATCGTGGTTCTCCTTCGCAACGTGTGCTTCCGTTTCCAGCGGTGCTATCAGAGTGAATCGGCTTCCACGGCCAGGGTGCGAGTCTATCTCAAGGTGCCCACCGATATAATCCAAGCGTTCTCGAATGTTGAACAGTCCCACGCTGCGGCTCCGGGACGGCGCCGACAGGATCTTCTCGACATCAAAACCCGCCCCGTTGTCGCCCACAGTGATTCTAATAGAGTCCGTCTCTCGCTTTATGTCAAGGTGAACTTCATCGGCATGAGCATGTTTTATCACGTTGATAAGTAGCTCACGGACAGATTGGAACAGCAGCACCCGGACGTCAGGCGTCAGCGGCTTGGGACGCTTATCGTCAGAAAACGCGTACCGGATCCCGTATTCGGCCTTCAGTTTGTCTCTGAGGAGTTCCTCCAGGGCCGCCTCCAACCCGAACTTGTACAGTGTGGGGGAGCTCAAGTCGAACGTCAGGTTGCGTACGTTCTCGATCGTCTGGTTGAGGCCGTCGCAGACCTGGCGAAGCGTCTGCTCGTCGACCGGAAGGGCGGCATCGAGCACGGCCTGGAGCTTCATTTTCGACAGGGCCAGGCTTTGGCAGGCGTGGTCGTGCAAGTCTCCCGCGATGCGGCGTCGTTCTCGCTCCTCGGTGAGGGACAACTCAGAGGCTAGAGATTTGAGCTTCGCCTGGTGGGCCAGCAGCGCTTCCTCCGCCTCTTTGCGATCGGTGATGTCTTGGATGGTGCCTATCATGCGCCCGGGTCCTCCTTCTGGGCCCGGCTCCAGTCTTCCCAGACCCCAGAGCCACCGGACTTGTCCGTCGGATAGACGCACGATTTTGTACTCTCGGTCGAAAGCGTGATGTTCTCTCAGTACGGTCTCGGACAGATAGGTGCACATTTCGTCACGATGATCCGGGTGTACGATCTGGAGCCATCCCGCCGTGTTCTTGCAGAAGCTCTCGTCAATGCCGAAAATACGATCCAAAATCTCCGAACTCTCCCAGGTGCCGGCCCCGATGTCGAGGGCGTAATGTCCGATGTTGGCGACCTTCTGCGATTCTCTCAGGAGGTGTTCGCTTCTGCACAGCGCTTCCTCTGCCTGCCGGCGTTCCGTGATGTCTTGGCCGGAGCCGAGCGTGCCGATGACGGCGCCGGTTTCATCTCTCAGCAGGGTGTTGTGCCACGCGATAAGCCTTTCCCGGTTGCTCTTGCTCACCACGCAGTTTTCATGATACTCCAGCGGTTCGATCTGCCCGCGCATCAGTCTGTCGAACACGTCCCAGGTCTCCTGCCGCGCTGCCGACGGCAGAAACTCCTTGAACCAGTTGCACCCGATGATTTCGTCTTCACCGTCCCCAAGGATCTCCGAACCTTTCTTGTTGATGAGCGTGACCTTGCCCTCTCTGTCAAGAGCAACGAACATGACGCCCGCCACATCCAGATACTGCTGGGCTCGATCCCTCTCACTGCGTATCAGTTCCTCGGTCTGCTTGCGCTCCGTGACATCCGCAGCGATGAGGATCACGCCCATCAGTTTGCCGGCGGCGTTCCTCATGGCGCTTGCGGAGACTTCGGAAAGAAACCTCCTGCCTGGCTCGCGCAGGAGCGTCAACTCCACCTTCTTGACGGAACCGCCGTCCAGCGTCTTGGCCAACAGTTCGCGGGCTTCAGGGAGATCCGTCGGTGCGATGAACTCGAAGCTGGAATGGCCGATAGCATCCTCTTTGGACGTCAGGCCGAGAACCTCCAGTGTGGCTTGGTTGCAGTCTTCTATCGTTCGCTTTGCGTCCATGACGATGATGGCCTCAGGGGAAGACTCGAGGATGCTTTCGAGCTTCGCCTTGCTTTCCCGCAGGGCCTGTTCAGCGCGTTTGCGCTCGGTAATATCCACGATAATGCCACGGAGGCCTGCCGGCTTGCCGCCCTTGATGATGGGCGAGCTATACAGCAGTACCGGGAAGGGGATCCCGTCTCTGCTCAGGGCCGTATACTCATGGTCTTCGAACGATCTGCCCGTCGGTTTCCTGCGGGCATTCTGTCTGATCCTCTCGCGGTCTGTCGAAACGAACAACTGAGAGATGTCCAAATCGGCCACCTCATCGTAGCGATAACCGAACGATTCGAATGCAAGGCGATTGACAAACATGAAGTGGCCTTCGGCATCGACTTCGAAGACGGTCTGCGGAAGCAGCTCGGCCAGTTCCCGAAACCGCGTTTCGCTGTCGCGGAGGGCTCGTTCGATCTCGTGCTGTTCCGTGATATCCTGCACGACGCCAAACAGACGCACGGGGGCGCCGGAGGTGTCCCGTTCCATGTTCGCTCGCGACCGAACCATCCTTTGCTCGCCGTCCTTGCGAATGATGCGGTACTCGATCTCGTAGGCGGTTCCTTCGTACGCGAGGGCATCAGTGGATTTCCGGAAGTTGTCCCGGTCGTCAGGATGAATGTGGTCCAGAAGGAACTCCATGGATATCCGCACCTCTCCCGGTTGGTATCCAAAGATTCGGTACGTCTCGTCGGACCAGAGCAGCTCGCTCGTCCGCAGATTCCGACTGAGGCTCCCGGCGTGGGCGGTTTGTTCCGCCTCCCGCAGGAGTTACAGGCTTTGACGAAGGGCTTCTTCAGCGCACTTGGCCTGCGTCACGTCAGTGAGAATGACGAGAGCATAGTGGCTGTCGCCGCCATCATGGATGGGCTGGACGCGGGCGTCGTACCAGCGTTTCTCACCTTGCGCAACCGATTCTCGAGTCACGGCGACGAGTTGTCCGGAGTCGATGGCGCGACGCACGTCTTCCATGTGGCCGTCGGCCACGTCCTTGGGGAACAATTCCCAGATCGTCTTGCCTGCGAAGTCGTCCGGCTGGCCCCCCCCCAGTATGGCTGCGGCAGTTCGGTTCATCAGCAGAAACGCCCCGTCGCGAGATATCGTAAAGATCGGTTGGCCCGCGGAGTCGACGAGAAGACGGTATCGCTCTTCTCCTTTCCGAAGCGCATCGACCATCCTCCGACGCTCCGTGACGTCGTGTCCGACCGACTGAAATTCAACGAGGGTCCCCGCGTCGTCGAACAGGGCACGGTTGGTCCACCGGCCCCAGAATTCCTGGCCCGAGGGGAGAAGGCCGCGATTGTCGTGAGTCTCGAAGGGATGGTCCGGTGTCAACGAGGCAAGAAGCTCGTTTAGCTTGCGATATTCCTCGGCCGGCATGAAACCGGCAAAGCTCTTGCCGATCAGCTTCTCCCTGGATTTGCCGAAGAAGCGACAGATTGCCTCGTTGACGAACGTGATGCGTCGGTCGGGGGCGAACCGACAGATGAACTCGGTCTGATCCTCAACCACGGCCCGGTAGCGCCGCTCGCTTTCGCGTAGCGCTGTGACGGCTTGCTTCTGCCGGGTGATGTCACGAGCGACCGAGTAGGTCAGCCCCTGCTCCGGTTTGGGTTGCGAGGTCCAGCTCAGCCAGCGGTAGGAGCCGTCTTTACAACGGTAGCGGTCCTCGAAGTTCAAAACACTCTCGCCCGCGCGCAGACTCTCCCGGACAACCGCCGCGGTGCGCTCCACATCATCAGGATGAATGAAGTCGAGAAAAGGACGGCCCAGGAGTTCCGCTTCATCGTAGCCGAGCACGCGCGTGAAGGCGGGGTTGACTCTCACAAAGGTGGACGTGTTGATGTCGGCGATGCACACCATGTCCAAGGAAAGGTTGAAGATGTTCTGCAGATCCTCTTCGGCCTTCCTGCGGGCTGTGAGATCCTCGACGGTGCCTTCATAGAAAGGGGCGTTGCCTTGCTCATCACGAATGACTTTCGCGTTCTCCCGGACGAACAGGGTGGCGCCGTCTCTTCTTATCCAACTCGACTCGAACCCAACGACCTGCCCATTCGTCAGAAGGGCTTCCTTGAACAGTGACCTTGACTGTCCGGGCGCATAGCATCCGTCTTGCTCCAGGTTACGCTGGGCGAGTTCCTCGAACGAATCGTAGCCCAGCATGCGGACCAGCGCCGGATTGGCCGCCAGAATCCGCCCATCGGGTGTGGTTCGATACATTCCCAGGACGGCGTTTGCGAAGATACTCCGGTAGCGCTCCTCGCTCTCGGCGAGCTTCGCTTTGGCCTGCTTGCGGTCGGTGATGTCAATCCCGTAGAAGTTCACACACGCGACGTTCGGCAAGGGCACGGCTCGAAACGCAAAGGTCAAGCCCCCATGTTCCGATTCGAACTCCCCGACATGTCCGCCGTCAAGGATCTGATGGACCAGCGTACACCAGGCTGTAGGGGCTTGGCTGCCGGCGGACGTGCCAGCTTCCGTCAATAGGGGAATGCCCGCAGGATTGGCGTACAGGATCTCTCCCGTTCTTGCGATTCGGAATACGGGATAAGGATTCTCCGACGGGAATCTCGCCAGGTTCTCCATCTCCTGCTTGGCCCGGCAGTACTCGGTGATGTCAAGGGCCGTGAACGTCACGCCCTTCGAATGATCGTCCAGATCGAGCGGCGTCGAGCTGAGCAGGATGTTGAGCAGCTCACCGTCTTTTCGTTTCCAGCGTGTCTCTACCGTTCCCGTGCCGCGTCGGGCAATCTGCTCGTATTTCACGGTGCCGACATACTCGTAGTCTTCCTGCGTGGGGTAGAGAATGCGAGCGTTTTGGCCCAGCAGCTCCTCCGGGCGGTAGCCGGTCATCTGGCAGAGCCTGTCATTGACCTCCATGAGCACACGGTGGCAGACCAGCCCAATGCCGATGGGGGTGGCTCGAAAGACACTGACTAGCCGTGCGTGGTTCTCCGACGCGGCGGTTGCCGGTTCGGCAGAGATCTGCCGCCCGCGGGCATCGGCCTCGTCCGGGCCCGTCTCGTGGGCGTTCGGTTGGCCGTCGTGCTCTTCCCGGGGCGCACGAGAATCCTGCATATTGCCTCCTCAAAACAAACGGCTGTCTTGCTTCGACTTGATACAAGCGGCATGCCGTCCCGATTTACGGGCTTCTGTCTGTCTCATCGCAGTGATCCCCTTATGTCGCGATCCCTTTCTACGAGATGGGGTGCCCGACGTCAACCCATTTGCTCCCATAATCATTCCCCGGCTTTGCTGAGGAGTTTCGGCTCCCGAGGCCACGGCAGGCAGTCGAGGCTTGACGATGCCCCGTTGGAAGCCCACAATGGGGCCGTTGTTCACGCAAGGAGCAACCGGCGGCGGATAGATACGATGAGGTTTTGGGCAAGAAGGAGCAATAAAGATGCGGTGTCTCAGTTATCGAATATCGGTTTGTACTTCTTGTGTTTTTGTTCTGTGTTTCTTCGCGCCTGGGTTGGGGAAGGCCCTGGCAGCAGAATCGGCAGATACGTCGTGGAATGTCCTGTTTGACAGGGAGACTCTGGAGGGTTGGGGTAATCCCTTCGATTGGGGAAAAGCGTGGGTCGAGGACGGCGAGATCTGCCTGCAATCGGACAAGAAGTTCTTCCTCGTGGCGGAACGGGCGTACCGTGACTTCATTTTCGAGGGCGAGGTCAAACTGCCGGAGGGCCAGTCCAACTCGGGCTTCATGTTCCGATGCCACCAGGAGCCGAACCGCGTGTTCGGCTACCAAGCCGAGGTCGATCCATCGGACCGGCAATGGTCCGGCGGCCTATATGATGAAGGCCGGCGCGGGTGGCTGCATCCGCGTAGTGACGATCTGAACTCAGCCAACGCTTTCGTCCACAAGACCCAAGGGGCGTTCAAACGATATGAATGGAATCGATACCGCGTCCATTGCGTGGGCTCCAGCATTCGCATCTATGTCAACGGCGTCTTAACCACCGACTACATCGACGCGACAGACCGCGAGGGTCATATCGCCATCCAGCACCACGGCGAAGCCGGCCAAGTCTATCGTTTCCGGAACCTGCGTATCCGAGAACTCAAAGCCTCCTCTGTTTTGGCTGATGCCAAGGATGGCTTGCCGTTGGTCTTCTTCGAGGACTTCGAGAGCGGGGCCGCCCGGTGGGTGCAGACCGATCCGAATGCCTGGAAGATTGCCGACGAGAACGGCAATCATGTATATTGCCAGTACCAGGCAAGCCAGTACGAGCCGCCGGCACGGTCGCCGCTCAATATCGCTCGCATCAAGGACCTGAGCGTCAGCGACTTCGTGCTTCAGGCAAGGATGAAGCAGACCGGGCGCGAGTACGGCCATCGCGACATGTGCGTGTTCTTCGGTTATCAGGACCCGTCTCACTTCTACTACGCTCACATTGCCACGGCGGCCGACGATGCGGCCCACAGCATACACATCGTCAACGGTGCCCCGCGAACGCCCATCGTGCTGGAACGGACGAAAGGCGTCGACTGGGGCGCCAGCTACCACGACGTACGCGTGGTTCGCAATGCTTCTACCGGCACGATCGAGGTTTTCTTCGACGATATGGAGAAGCCCATCATGCGGGCGGTGGACAAGACATTCGGCTCCGGTGGAATCGGTTTCGGGACTTTTGATGACACCGGCAATATCGACGATGTGATGATCTGGGGTGTCACGAAATGACGGCTTAATTGACTGGAATCGTCCCCGTGAAAGCGGCTACAATGCATTTTCCGGGCGGACCGGCATGATGGAATGATAATACACAAGATCAGGTGATCGATGAAGTTGACGCGGTGTTCTCTCGGATGTTTGCTGTTTCTCGCCGTAACGGTCTGCTGTATTTGCCCGAACGCACTGGGAAAGCCGGAAGTTATCCTCAAGCTGGGCCACAGTCTGCCGATCACGCATCCGGTGCACAAGGCGATGGTGTTCCTGGCCGAGCGGGTCGAGGAGAAGTCGGCCGGGCGGATGATTGTCCAAGTCTTCCCCAGCGAGCAGCTCGGCAACGAGAAGGAGTGTATCGAGGCTCTCCAACTCGGCTATCTGGCGATGACCAAGGTCTCCAGCGCCCCGATGGAGTCCTTTGTCGAGAAGATGAAGGTCTTCGGCGTTCCCTATCTGTTCCGCGACGCCGACCATTTCTGGAAAGTGCTCAACGGCCCCATCGGCAAGGAACTGCTGCTGTCCGGGGAATCGAAGCGACTGCGCGGCCTGTGCTACTATGATGCCGGAGCCCGCAGTTTCTACACCAAAGACCACGCGATCAACTCTCCCGCGGACCTAAGCGGCCAGAAGATCCGCGTCCAGAACAGCGTCATGGCCATCAAGATGATCCAGGCCATGGGCGGTTCGGCCACCCCGATTCCCTTCGGTGAGTTGTACACCTCACTCGACCAGGGCGTCGTGGACGGCGCCGAGAACAATGCGCCGTCGTTCGTGCAGGTCCGGCACTATGAGGTCTGCGGATACTACACGCTCGACGAACACACCTGTCTGCCTGATATCCTGATGATCGGCACGCGTAGCTGGAACCGGCTCACCGCCGAGCAGCAACGAATCCTCCAGGAAGCGGCCGATGAGTCCGTCGAATGCCAACGCCAACTCTGGGTGGAGGCCGAGCGGAATGACCTCAAGGTGGCCGAGGACGCCGGCGTGACGATCATTCGCCCCGACAAACAGCCTTTCCGTGACGCCGTCCGGGGTATCTGGCAGGAATTCGAGGGCACCGAAATCGGTGAACTGATCAACCGAATCCAGGAGGTCGAATGACGTTCCTACGAATAGTCAAGAAGGTGCTGGACCGTTCGCTGGAGACGCTGGTCATGGTGGTCGTGGCGGTGCTCGTTCTCGACGTGCTGTGGCAGGTCTTCACGCGGTTCGTTCTGAACAATCCCAGTAGCTGGACGGAAGAGCTGGCGGTTTTCATGCTGATCTGGGTCTCGCTGCTGGGAGCGGCGGTGGCGCTGGGTCGCGGCGCGCACCTGGGAATCGACTACTTTGTTGGCAAGCTGCCCGAGCGGGCGCGCTTAGGGACGGAGGTGTTCGTGTTCTTCTGTGTCGCGGCGTTCTCGCTTCTGGTCATGGTGGCCGGGGGCATCGATTTGGTCTGGAGCATGCTGGAATTGGGCCAGCCGTCTCCGGCACTCAACGTGCAGATGGGACACGTCTACCTGGCGGTCCCCATCAGCGGCTTCTTCTTGACGCTCTACGCCGTCATCGGGCTCGTCGAGCGGCTGGCGGCGTTCCGGGGCAAGAGCAACACGCAACCGGCGTGACACAATAGGGCACGGCTGAAATGGACCTCATCCGGATAGACAACTGCATCGAAGGGAAGACGACGTGAACGTACCCGTCTTGGTTCTTGTCATCAGCTTTGTGATCTTGCTGGTCATCAATGTCCCGGTCGCCTTCTGCATGGGGATCGCGACGTTGCTGGCCTTCCTGGTGATGGGCCTGCCGGCTTTCGTGGCGGTCGCGCACAACATCGCCACCGGGATCGACAGTTTCTCGCTGCTGGCGATTCCGTTCTTCATCCTCTCGGGTCTGTTGATGGGCCATGGCGGCATCGCCCGACGCCTGATCGACTTTGCCAACGTTCTCGTCGGCCGATTCCGAGGCGGGCTGGCCTTCGTCAATGTTGTGACGTGCATGCTCTTCGGCGCTATCTCGGGTTCGGCCACGGCGGCCATCTCCTCCATCGGCGGATTCATGATCCCGCTGATGAACAAGATGGGCTATCACCGCGACTTCAACGCGGCGGTGACGATTACCGCCGCAACCACGGGACTGCTCATCCCGCCGAGCAACGTTATGATCGTCTATTCACTCGCCACCGGCGGGGCGGTCTCGATCGCCGCGATCTTCATGGCCGGCTTCCTGCCCGGCGTGCTGATGGGCTTGTTTCTGATCGGCGTCAGCGCCGTGATTTCCATTCGCAACAGCTATGGCAAAGGCGAAACCTTCCCGTTCTGGACAGGGGTGATTCGTTTTCTCCGGGCCATCCCGGCGATGCTGCTCGTTCTGATCGTGATCGGCGGGATTCTGGCAGGCTGGTTCACGCCGACGGAGGCCTCGGCGGTGGCCGTGCTGTATTCGTTCATTCTCGCGGTGGTCGTCTATCGCGAGGTCAAGATCAAGGACTTGCCCAAGATTCTCCTGCAGTGCGGCGTCACGACCTCGGTGGTCTTCATGCTCATTGCCACCAGCGTGGCGATGTCCTGGGTCCTGGCCTCCGAAAATGTCCCGCAGGATATCAGTGCCTACCTCGTGGGCCTGACCGACAGCAAGGTGGTTCTGCTGCTGCTCATCAATGCGATTCTGCTGGCCGTTGGGACGTTCATGGACATGACGCCGGCGATCCTGATCTTCACGCCGATCTTCCTGCCCATCGCCGAGAGGCTCGGCCTGCACCCGCTTCATTTTGGCATCGTCATGATTATGAACCTGTGCATCGGCTTGTGTACGCCGCCGGTGGGGACGTGCCTGTTCCTGGGTTGCGGCATCGCCGAGACGACCGTCACCAAGGTCCTGCGTCACATCTTCCCGTTCTTCGTCGCGATGGTCGTCGCCTTGCTGATCTGCACCTTCGTGCCCCAAATTTCCCTCTGGATCCCCGCCAAGCTCGGCTACGTCAAATAACTAACCGGACTTTGTCATTCTCAGCCACTGCGAAGGATCGGGCCATCGCAGAAGAGGGCCCTGTCATTCGCAGACGAGATCCTTCACTACGCTGCGCTCCGTTCAGGATGACAAAGCGGAGCGCAGGGATTGATCCTGATCCGTATCATCAGTGCCTGGGGAATCCGGGCGCGCACGGCGGGACCGCTCAGACAATTTCGACGCCTGTCCGGATGATCTCGGATAGAATGCTGGCATCGTCGGAGTTGGTGTACTCATCCCAGAAAATGCACTTTGGCTCGATGGCGGCATCCACCGCGAATGCGGAATGGAAGAGCTTGGCCGTGATTTCCACTCGTTTGGAGTGGTCCCCCTCGTCGACCACAACCGCCACGTCAATGTCGCTGTGCGGCGTGGCCCTGCCTTTGGCATGCGAACCGTACAGCAGCACTTTCTTAATGGGAAACAAGTGCTTTGCGGCCTCATAGAACCGCAGGACTTTCTCGCGGATTACAGCCTGGCCTTGATCCATCCGAAAAGCTCCCTGGCCGATTCCAGCAGGCGTTTGGCTTTGGCCTGAGTCAGCGCGTGTGTCAATTCTTCGATGTCCTCCGTATATCGAGACTCGATATAGTAGGAGTTCAGTTGCTCCATGACCTCCATCCTCTCCGCCTCCAGCTCGGCTTTCCAGGGCAACTCCGCGACCAGGCGAAGCAGACTGTGTGTGTACGGCGGCGTAGAGAGGCGATGCTTGACATAACAGGCCTTGAGAATCTTCTCGATAGCCTGCTGCGACATGAACGCTACATAGAGGTATCGTTCAGTCTGCAACATCGCCTCTGCAGTGGCTAAGTCGTACTCGGCGAGTGAAAGCCAGTTCTGGACGATCCGGTCACTCATTTGTGTATTGCTCCATGGCCTATATTCAGCGACGACGAGGTCACAAGCATATATTATAGCATCAGGCGAACAGACATGCAATCAACCTTTGTTGCCGGTAACGACGGATTCGCGACTGAGCCTTGTGCCAATAGAAAAGAGGCTGCCGCGTTGGGCGACAGCCTCTCGAATGGTCGGGGTTTCTTGAGTGCTACCGGAGACGGCCTCGTAGCAGGGTGATGCTCAGGGGCTTGATCGAGATGGTCCCGGTCAGGTCCGTGGGGTCGGCGGAGACGATATCGACCTTGCGCGGCTGGCCCGGCTGGTTGTAGGCCATGGGGTCGTTGCCGGCGATGATCCAGGTCTTGGCGACACCGGCGGCCTGGACGCCCTCGATTTTCAGGTTCAGCCCATAGACGTCCGATGTCGGGTTCACCACGCCGACCGTGATTTCCCTGCCGTCTTCCGTCAGGGCGGCCGAGACATCCAGCGGGGCGGCCGAGTGCGTGACCTGCACGGGAATCGTGCCGAACTCCCGGCGGTAGAGCACCAGCGGCAGGGCGGTTGTCTCGAATTCGGCGGCGGTCTTGGTGGTCTTGATGCAGCCGATTACGTTGATCGTCTGGGCGTAATTGGCCATGAACATGATGTCACTGTTGCGGAAGTACTCATGCAGTCCCGCCGCGATTCCCAGCCCGTCCTGAAAGGAGTATCTCCTTCCAAGCTCGCCGTACCAGTACTCATCGACAGGTTTGAGTTGGTCGCCTTCACCTGGATTGTAGTTCCAGTAGTTCCACTCATCCAGGGCAATGCGAATGTTCTTGCCCTTCAGAGCGGGAATGCTCTTGCGGAACTCGCGATGCGCGTCGGCAATTCGCTTGATCGCGGCAGGAACCTGAGCGACGTGCTCGGCGACATTGTCGAGCGTGGCAGTGACGTAGAAATGCTCGCTGAGATGGTCCATGCGATCGGCGCAGCCTGTCAACATGCCGCGACTCCAGCT
>CAYNQP010000041.1:0-13464 GCA_964399325.1 uncultured Pirellulales bacterium | reverse complement strand
GCTCGCCCGATACGAGTTGAATATCTTCGACGTCTCCGAGCGCAGGCAAATCAAGCCCGAAGTAGATCGGTTCGAGCATGGGTGGGAAAGGCCGCAACTGCACTTCAGTTGCGACGGGAGCTACCTCACTTACGAGCAGGTGGACCGCGGTCACCAGCGGCTGCGCGTGGTCAAGGTCAATGCACACAGCGGCGCCGTCTCCAACGTTATTGACGACAAGAGCGAGACCTTCATCTGGACCGCGCACACCGAGAACCTGAGATTGAGTCTGGTCAACTGGCTGGAGCAAACCGATGAGATCATCTACGTCTCCGAAACGGACGGATGGCGTCATCTCTATCTCGCCGATGCCGGGCAAGGCAAGATCGTCAACCAGATCACCCAGGGCCAGTATGTCGTACGCGGCATCGATCGCATCGACGAGGAGGCCCGGCAAATATGGTTCAGTGCCGGCGGGAAGAATCCCGACCAGGACCCGTACTTCATCCATTACTACCGCATCAATTTCGACGGGACCGGCCTGGTGGCTCTGACCGAGGGCAACGGCAATCACTCCGTCCAATACTCGCCGGATCGGCGTTTTCTCATCGACACGTACAGCCGGGTGGATATGGCCCCGGTGCACAATTTGCGGCGCGTCTCGGACGGCAAGCTGGCATGCGAGCTGGAGAAGGCCGATATCAGCGAGTTGATCGCAAGCGGATGGACGGCGCCGGAGGTATTCGTGGCCAAGGGCCGTGACGGCAAGACCGATATCTGGGGCATCATCTGCCGACCGAAGGACTTCGACCCGGCCAAGAAATACCCGGTCATCGAGCAAATCTACGCCGGGCCGCAGGGTGCGTATGTCCCGAAGTCGTTCAGCGGCTCGTCCCCGTTTTCGTCACTGACGGACTTGGGTTTCATCGTGGTGCAAATGGACGGTATGGGGACCGCCTTCCGCTGCAAGGCGTTTCACGATGTCTGCTGGCACGATCTCAAGGATGGCGGCTTCCCGGATCGTATCCTTTGGCACCAGGCGGCCGCGGCGAAGTACCCTTACTATGACATCAGTCGCGTTGGCATCTACGGCACGTCCGCCGGCGGTCAGAACGCCGCGGCCGCGGTCATATTCCATTCGGACTTCTATAAGGCGGCGGTGGCGAACTCCGGCTGCCACGATAACCGCATGGACAAGGCCTCTTGGAACGAGCAGTGGATGGGCTATCCTGTTGGGCCGCAGTATTCGGAATGTTCCAACATCGACAATGCCGCCAAGCTCGGGGGCTATCTACTCCTGGTCGTGGGTGAACTGGACTCGAACGTGCCGCCGGAATCGACGATGCGTTTTGTCGATGCGCTGATCCGCGCCCGCATGGATTTCGACATGCTGGTAGTCCCCGGCGCCAATCACGGTGCGGGCAGCCCGGTCACCCAGCGGCGGTTGCAGGACTTCTTCGCACGCTATCTGCTGGGCCAGGAGCCGCCGAACCGCAATGCAGGCGATCAGGGTTGAGTGACGCCCCGACGACGCGTTCGGCCGGGAAGAAAAGCAGCGAATCGGCAGATAGTCAATTGACCTGCCGGCCGCCTCTGTTGTATCGTTCACCTGGCCTCTGCTTGAGGCAGGGGCGTGCCCTGACAAGTTCGATGAGTACGCATTGTCCGGAGTTGGATAATGAAACAGCCACTCATCCTGAGAGCTCCCAGAGTGTTCGTCGCGATGTTCCTTGGCATCACTCTGCCGGCCCAGACGATGACTCTTGCGGCGCGTTCCTCATCGCCGCAGGGTCGGCCCACGTCGGCTGCGGGCCGGTTTATCGCTTGCCGGGCAAGAAGGACCTCGGCACGACCGAAATGCCGGTGCCCGACGAGGCATTGGTTTCAGGTGAGGTGGCCTTCAGGAACCATAATGGCGGTCACACTGACATGCCTGATTGGCCGGTGTTCCTTGAGTTTGCCCAGCGATATCTCAAGGCACCGGCGACGCCGTAGCAATCAAACACAGGACTATTCCAGGGAGTATTGCCATGCAC
Organism: uncultured Pirellulales bacterium; assembly: GCA_964399325.1. GTDB lineage: Bacteria > Planctomycetota > Phycisphaerae > Sedimentisphaerales > Anaerobacaceae > JAFGLV01. The sequence continues at coordinate 11,449 of CAYNQP010000041.1, read as the reverse complement.
TTTCTTGTTTCTGAGCGGCGTCTCTTGCAGGGGACGTTGTCTGTTTTGTGCCTTCTCGTATGTGCCACCAATGCGTTTGCTATTGGTCAGGTCCGGTATGTGAAGGACGCGGCTGGGCCGGACAGCTTCGCTGTCGTGCAGGACAAGACCGCCGCCACGATCTACGTCGACTCAGCCGACTACGCAGGCGTCGTGCGGGCGGCCGGTGACTTGCAGGCGGATATTGACCGTGTCACAGGTTGCAGGGCGGCCATTGCCCATGAGGGAGAAGGGCTCGCAGGCAATGTCATCATTGTCGGTACGATCGGCAAGAGCGGCGCGATTGACCGGCTGGTTCGCGACCGGAAGATCGATGTCTCGCAGATCGAAGGCCGATGGGAATCGTTTCTCATCCAGGTTGTGCCTGAGCCTTGGCTGGGAGTTGCGCGCGGACTCGTCATCGCCGGCAGCGACAAGCGGGGGACCATCTATGGCATTTATGACCTATCCGAGCAGATGGGTGTCTCGCCCTGGTACTGGTGGGCGGATGTTCCCGTCGAGCACAAGGACGCGGTCTATGTGAAGGCCGGACGGTATGTGCAGGGACCACCTTCGGTCAAATACCGCGGGATCTTCCTGAACGACGAAGCGCCCGACCTGAGCGGCTGGGTCATGGAGAAGTTCGGCACCGTCCCGCGCCGCACCGACCCCCCGATCCCTGCGAATGTCGCCAACTACAACAGCGAGTTCTACGCCAAAATATTCGAGGTGATTCTCCGCTTGAAGGGCAATTACCTCTGGCCGGCCATGTGGAACAATGCCTTCAACGAGGACGACCCGAACAATCCGTGCCTGGCGGACGAGTACGGCGTGGTGATGGGCACCTCCCACCAGGAGCCGATGCTCCGGGCGCAGAAGGAATGGGACCGGCGCTACCAGCGAACGCTGGGCAGTTGGAATTACTATCGCAATCCCGATGTTCTGCAGAACTTCTGGCGCGAGGGCGTCCGGCGGAACAAGGACTACGAGAGCATCATCACCATGGGCCTGCGCGGAGCCAATGACACGGCGATGGTTCCGGGCGGCACGGTGGCCGAGAGTATGGCGCTGCTGGAGAAGATCGTGGGTGTACAGCGGAAGATCATCGCCGAAGAGGTCAATCCCGACGTGACGAAGGTGCCTCAGCTTTGGTGTCTGTACAAGGAGGTCCAGGAATACTACCAGAAAGGTCTGCGTGTGCCCGATGACGTGACGCTGCTGTGGGCCGACGACAACTGGGGCGACGTCCGCCGGCTGCCTACCGAAGCCGAGCGGAAGCGCGCCGGCGGCGCCGGTGTCTACTATCATTTTGACTACGTCGGGGGCCCGCGCAACTATAAGTGGATCAACACCAACCCGATCCCCAAGGTTTGGGAGCAGTTGACGCTCGCCAAGAAGTACGGCGCCGACCGGATCTGGATCGTGAACGTGGGGCACTTCAAGGGCCTGGAGTTCCCCATCGAATTCTTCATGCACCTGGCCTGGAACACGGACCGCTGGACCAACGACAACCTCGACGAATACACGCGGCTCTGGGTCGAGCGGGAATTCGGACCGGCATACGCGACCGACATTGCGGACATCATCGCCAAGTACACGCGCTACAACGGCCGGCGCAAACCCGAGCTGCTTGGTCCGACGATCTATAGCCTGACCGACTACCAGGAAGCGGACCGGGTCGTCGCGGATTTCGACGCCATCGCCGCCAAGGCTGAGGAAATTCATGGCAAACTGCCTGCGGCGGCGAGAGACGCGTTCTACGAATTGGCTCTGTTTCCCGCCAAGGCATGCGCGCTGGTCAATGAGCTGTACGTCACGGCTGGCAAGAATGCGATCTATGCTGAGCAGGGTCGCGCCAGTGCCAATGACCTGGCCGACCACGTCGAGCGACTCTTCCAGGCCGATGCAGACTTGATGGACTATTACAACCACACGCTGGCCGACGGCAAATGGAATCACTTCATGGACCAGACGCACATCGGCTACACCTCGTGGCAAGAGCCGCGTCGGAACAACATGCCGCGCGTCACGCGGATTGAGGTGCCGGAGGCCGCGGCCATGGGAGTGGCCGTCGAGGGTTCCGCTTCCGCTTGGCCCGGCGCGCAGGGCGACCCATGCCTGCCCCAGTTCGACACCTTCAACCGGCAGCGCTACTACATCGACGTGTTCAATCGCGGCCAGACGCCCTTCGCGTACAGCACGACCGTCAGCGATCCCTGGTTTGTCCTGAACGTGCCCAAGGGCACAGTTGCCAAAGAACAGCGCCTCTGGGTAAGCGTTGACTGGGCCAAGGCGCCCAAAGGCGCCGCCAGCGGGACCGTAAGCATCGCGCGAGAAGGAGGCAAACAGGTCACGGTGAAGGTCGAGTCGCTCAATCCGACTGAAGTGACTCGCGATTCGCTCGACGGCTTTGTCGAAGGCAACGGGTACGTTTCCATCGAAGCCGAGCATTGCACGAAGAACGTCCGTGCCGGCGAGGCGCGCTGGGAGAAGATCGAAGGCTACGGCCGGACCCTCTCGGCCATGACGATCCTGCCGATGACGGCGCCGAGTGTGACGCCGCCGGCCGCACCGTGCCTGGAATACAAGATGTACCTGTTCAGCCCGGGACCGGCCACAGTGCTTTCTATCGTCTCGCCCACTTTGAATTTCGTTTCGGGCCAGGGCCTGTGCTACGCTGTCTCCTTCGACGACGAACCGCCGCAGATCATCGATATCTTGCCTGCGGACTTCGATGCTCGCAATGGCAACCGGGAATGGGAGGAGTCCGTCAAGAACGCCTGTCGCGTTGTTCGCTCGACCCACACTTTGTCGAATCCGGGCTATCATACGCTGAAGATCTGGATGGTCGATCCCGCGGTCGTTGTGCAGAAGATCGTCGTGGATCTCGGCGGCCTCAAACCGAACTATCTGGGCCCACCCGAAAGCTATCGCCGGATCGGTTCCGGCTCTTCTCAGCCGTAGACCGCCCCTGAGGTTCTCTGCTCCAAAGACGTTCCTTATGGTTGAGCCGAGCGGTGACCGGATTACGGAGGAATCTCGCCGGTCTCAAGGCGGTGTGGGTACGCTGCGTTGATGTGGGTTGAAGGTTTCTCCGTGTCCCTTCGTGCCATCTCGTTGCCTCCTCAACCATCTTCTGTAACGCTTCCGTCGCTTCCGCGTTCTATGTGGTAGAATCGCGTTGGATTGTTCTCAAGTGAGAGTGGATGAGAAATAGCCTTGCAGAAGTGAAGACCAGTGACGAACGGCTCGTGAGGGTTACGCTGGATGGCGATGTCTCGGCGTTCGGGACGCTCGTCGAGCGGCATTGGAGAACAGTTGCCGCTCTGGCATTGAGTCGGATCAGCGACCCGGCCGAGGCGGAAGACATCGCCCAGGAGAGTTTCCTGAAGGCGTACGCGCAGCTCGGGCGGCTCCAGGACCCGTCCCGGTTTGCTGGCTGGCTCAGCAAGATCGCTCTCCAGTTGTGTACCGATGCGGTCAGGCGAAACATACGACACAGGACGGCCCTGAAATACAAGACAGAAGAAATGCAGGGTCTTGAGACGATGCCGGTTTATTCGCCGAATCCGGGACTGAGCGAGAACCAGGTTCATTTCGTCAGGGAGACGGTGCGTCAGTTGCCCGAAAAGCTTCGGAGCCTGATTGTCATGCGGTTCGTGGCGGGGCTTTCGGCCGTGCAGATTGCTGAGCAGTTGGGCAAACGCCCCGGCACCGTCCGCGTCTGGCTGCACCGGGCGTACAAAATATTGCGGAAAGACCTTGCTCCGCTTCTTGAGGAGGTCAGATCATGATGACTTGTCAAATGGCCAAGAACCTTATCGAGGAATTCATCGACGGGACAATCGACGACGGCACGCTTGAGAAGCTCAAGACCCACACGGAGACGTGCGAGGCTTGCCGCGAGGAATTCCATCGCTATAGTCTGATGGAGAAGGTTATTGAGGAGTCCCTCTCACCGCAGGCCGCTGCCGCGCAGGCAAGGACGCAGGTCATGGCCAGACTCATCGAGGAGAAGGTGCCTCAATCGGCCAACAACTGGCCCATGTGGACGCGGACCGCCGTTGCTGCGGGAATTCTGCTGGCGGTCGGGCTATCGGTAGGCTTTGTCCTGGGAAGGACTGAGGCCGTCGGACCAGACAAACTGCCGCTCGCGGCTGAAGTCCCGATGCGCGTCAGCGGCATCGAGGGAACCGTCCTGGTCAAACACGAGGGAATCGATACCTGGCAGACCTTGAAGGGCAGTGCCGGCGTGCGCCTCGGCGACACGTTTCACTCAACCGCTGGTTCAGGTTTTGTCCTGGACCTGGAGGACAACAAATCCACGATCAAAGTGAGCCAAAACAGCATGCTGGCGTTGACGTCATACAACGGCGAAACGCAGTTCTTTCTCGAGCATGGCGAGTGCACCGCCAGCCTGGAAAGTCCCCATGGACCGTTCTTCATCCGCACTCCCCATGGCCGGGTGGAGGCGCTCGGAACAGAGTTCACGATCACTGTCGAGTAGAAATGCCATCCAACTGTATGTCCCCTATATAGGCGGAAGGAGATACGAATGAAGACGCATACAATCAGATACTGTGCCCTTATCGTGCTGGTGTTACAGGTATCGGCCCTGGCCCAAAAGACACAGGTTCGCGTCCAGAAAGGCGAAGTCGTCGCTGAGATGGCGTCAGAGAGTGTCACCGTCGGCGCTGGCCGAAAGGCGATCCTATCGCCGGGTGAGGGGCTCCGCACGTCCGTTGATGATTCCATGGTGGACGATTTGATGAAAATCTACCAGTGGGTCGAAGAAGAGAAGCAGGCCCAAAGGGAACAGATCGATGAAACGAGCATTCAAATCTTTCGCGTCGATAGCGAAACCCGTTTCACGCTGGCCTATCTCCTGGAGCTGAGGAACACGAAGTCCGAGCCACGCCGGGTCTGCTGGGTCAAGGGCACCTCGATTCTTGAAGAACCGAGGTACTACGATTTACAGGGCCGTCTGCTCCCATTTGATGTGGACAAAATCGACGCCCACGTGGGCAACTATGCCATACGCTTTCCCGAGCCCGTCGCGCCGGGTGAGAAGTTCAAGTATCTCTGCGTGAGTAAGCTCGACGGCGACATGTGGAAGGATGGTCCGCTGTGGCACCTCCAGACGGGATGTTGCCTGCCGAACTGTCTGAACTACTTTCGGTTCATCCTGCCGAAATCCGCGATCTTCGTGGATTCGAACCGCCAGGTGACTCTGACCGACAGCGTCGAAGGCAAAGTGGCTCTGACCATCAGAAACTACACGGGCCCTGTCGGTGACGGCACGCATCACATTGCCTTTCTGTGGCCGGACAAGGATGGAACGACCCTGGCGGACCTCCCACCACAGTATCGCGGCCTGCGCGACAACGAGCAAGAGGACATCGTTCGACGCGGGCAACTCGCCATGCCCCAAATCCTGGCCGGGGAGGTCTTCGACGATCAGAGTACCCCTCTGTCGACAGTGGGGACCCTGTGCAGCGCGTTTGTGCGCCGGGACAAGGAGCGCGTACTTGACCTGATGGCGGATCCCTTGATGAGGGGCATTGCGGCTCTACAGTACGATCAGTTCATGCCCGATCAGGCCGCCAAGTTCATCGAGGGCTTCGATCTTCTCAAAACGCCGACCTGGCCCGAAGAACCGGCCAATGGCCACGAGCACCCTGTCTATTTGACCCGAAAAGGATCGCTGCTCCATGACGCGACCATTGCCATGATCTACCGAGACGGCAAGTGGTATTGGGGGGGGATGTCTCTGTGGAATCCGGGGCCAGAGAACACCGACGACGAGGATGAAACGTCGATGGCCAGCGTAACCTTATCGAAGGACGAGGCCGGCCTCGACGCGGCAACCTACGATGGCCTGGAGCCGGGCTGGTCCATGCGAAAGTGGCTCTTCCTGGGACCGATCGATGTCCCCTGGGAAGGCGAGGGCGATTTCCCCGACGAAGAGACAGCGAACGAATTCTTCGACGTCAAGTCGCTCGATATGGAGCAGTTCTCGCCCCAGGTCAGGATTGGCGAGCAGGATTACGAGTGGGGCGTGTTGTCCTCGGAGTACATCGGCATTGATCTGACGAAGGCGTTTGACAAGTGGTTCGCAGTTGCCTATGCCTGGGCCCAAATCGACATGCCCGAGGAGACGAAAGGGGTCCTGGGGATCGGCGCCGATGACGCTATCCAGGTCTGGCTCAACGGCCGGCTTATCCACCAGAACGTGATCGGTCGCGTTATCGCGTATCACGATTGTGTGCCCGTGACCTTCAAGAAGGGCAAGAACCAACTTGTCCTGAAGGTCCTCAACTACGGCGGTCCCTGGGGCTTCTCCTGCCAGTTGCTGGACGAGTAGCCCCGATCACCGTCGCGACCTATCAGAGAGGCCCAGCCGATTTCTCTGAAGACATCGGCTGGGCCTCTTGTGTTTGTCGTGATCTCCGCTCGATCAAAGGTTCATGGGTAAGCCGCGGTCGCGGAGGTATTCTTTCATCTGGGTGATGGTGAAGTCGCCGAAGTGGGTGATCGAGGCCATCAGCACGGCGTCGGCGCCGCCCTCAACGATGGCATCGTAGAGATGGTCGAGCTGGCCGGCGCCGCCTGAAGCGATGACGGGGATGTTGACGGCGTCGGAGACGGCCCGGTTCAGTTCGTTGTCATAGCCGGCCAGGGTCCCGTCGGCATCCATGCTGGTCAGGAGAATCTCTCCTGCGCCCAACTGCTCTCCCCGCGCGGCCCACTCGACGACATCGATGTCCGTCGGTTCGGAACCGGCCTTGACGCAGACCTGCCAGTGGCCCTTTCGCGTCTTGGATCGCCGCGCGTCGATGGCCAGGACCACGCACTGGTTGCCGAATCGCTGAGCGGACTCGCCAATCAGGTCGGGATTCTGCACGGCCGCCGTGTTGACCGAGACCTTCTCGGCACCGCTGCGCAAAAGCTCGTCGATCTGCTCGACGCTGCGGATGCCTCCGCCCACGGTGAATGGAATGAAGACGTTCTCCGCCACGCGCTCGACGAGATCGACGATGGTCTTGCGCGAGCGAATCGTGGCGGTGATGTCCAGGAAGACCAGCTCGTCGGCCCCCATATCACTGTAGCGGGCCCCCAGTTCCACGGGATCTCCGGCATCGCGCAGGTTCAGGAAGTTGACCCCTTTGACGACACGGTTATCCTTTACGTCGAGACACGGGATGATGCGTTTCGTCAGCATGCTGAAGCCCTCCGACTACAGATATCGTAGAAGTTCTGTAGGAGCTTCAAGCCTTGTCTTCCACTCTTCTCCGGGTGGAACTGAACGCCGTACACGTTGTCCTTCTGGACCGAAGCAGCCAGGGCAAAGCCGTAGTCCGTGTGGGCGATCTTCGCTTGGTCGTCACGGACCTGAGCGTGGTAGGAATGCGCGAAGTAGAAGTGCTTCGCTTTGCCGAGGTCCGAAAACAGTTCCATGTCTTCAGGCAGTTCCACGAAGTTCCAGCCCATGTGTGGGACGGTCTGTCCGGGGGGAATAGGCACCACCTCGCCCCTGACAAGGCCCAACCCCTGATGCGGGCCGTACTCGCTGCTGCGGTCGAAGAGCATCTGGTAGCCGACGCATATGCCCAGGATTGGCTTGCCCGCCGCTGCGGTCTGCTTGACGAGCCCAGCGGCTGAGCCCAAGGCCTCCATGGCGTAGCCGAACGCCGCCACCCCGGGTAGAATCAACCCTGTGGCGCTCTCGATCGAGGCCGGATCTCGGCTCAGTTCCACCGCGCAGCCGAGGTGCCGCAGTGCGTTGCAGACACTCTTTACGTTACCCACATTATAGTCAATGACAACGATCATTCGTATGCATATAAGCCTCTTGTGGTGGGTACGTCAAATGAGAATAACTGATACGGCGATTAAGGAGAAACGATTTGCCGCGTGAAGGCCGCACGCCTATAATGGCGCTTCCCAGCCGCGTTGATGAACGGACGGGTTCTCTTTGGGTTCAAGCTCTGGCCCGGGAATGTCGATTCGATAAGGTGCCGAACACACAGAAATTAGGATCGTGCGTATGTGTGGAATTGTCGCTTACTTGGGAAAAAAGGCGGCTCAGCCCATCCTTATTGAGGGACTGAAGCGTCTTGAATACCGGGGTTATGATTCGGCGGGTGTTGCCCTGCTGAATGGCGGGGCGATCAGGGTCACCAAGACTAGCGGTCGCATCAGCGCCCTGGAGCAGATTCTGGACAAGCCTCGCAACTGCGAGATGCTCGGCATCGGGCATACCCGTTGGGCCACGCACGGGGAGCCCAACACGGTCAACGCGCATCCCCATCTGGACTCCAGCGGCAAGATCGCGATTGTCCATAATGGGATCATTGAGAACTATGCCACGCTTAGAACCTGGCTTCGCAATGAGGGAGTGGTCTTTGCCAGCGAGACCGACAGCGAGGTCATCGCTAATCTGATCGGCTACTTGTACGTCAACGCCGAGGAATCAGGCCGGTCCAACGGCCAGAATGCGTTTGAGTGGGCCGTTCAGCAGGCGTTGAGGAAACTCCACGGGACCTTCGGTCTGGCGATTCTCTGTTCGGATTTCCCCGGTGTGCTCATCGGCGCCAAACGCGGCAGCCCCCTGATTCTGGGTGTGGGAAACACGGAGTACATTCTGGCCTCTGACGCGGCGGCGATTGTCGAGCACACCACCCAGGCCATCTACATGGCGGATAATGAGATGGTGCTTATCGGCCCGGATGGCTTTCACACGAAGACCATTGACAATATTACGATCGCCAAGGACGTCAAACAGATCGAGTTCTCGCTGGACCAGATCGAGTTGGGTGGGTTCCAGCATCACATGCTCAAGGAGATTTTCGAGCAGCCGGAATCGCTTCGCACGTGCCTGGGAGGCCGGATCGATAAGCGCGACGGCAAGATCAAGCTTGGCGGCATTGCGGACTATCTGCGGGAGCTCACACGGGCCAGACATGTCGTCTTTACGGCGTGTGGCACGGCGTTTCATGCCGGTTTGGTCGGGGAATTCCTGCTGGAGCACTTGGCGCGTATTCCCGTCGATACGGAATATGCCAGCGAGTTCCGCTATCGTAACCCGATCATCGAAGACGGGACGATCGTCATTGCTATCAGCCAGTCAGGTGAAACCGCTGACACACTGGCTGCTGTTGAGCAGGCCAAAGAGCGGGGGGCCATGGTCCTGGGTATCGTTAATGTCGTCGGCTCCACGATTGCCCGGGCGACGGACGCGGGCATCTATTTGCACGTCGGTCCTGAGATTGGCGTCGCGAGTACCAAGGCCTTCACCGCGCAGGTGGCCGTGCTGAGCATGTTGGCCATCGAACTGGGCCGAAGACGCCATATCAGCAGCGACGAAGCCGCCCGGCATATCGAGGAACTGTCCCAGATACCGGAGAAGATAGAACGAATCCTGGAGCAGTCTGATCACATTCGCGATATTGCCGCGGCGAACATCGACAGGGAGAACTGGCTGTTTCTCGGAAGAGGATTCAACTACCCGGTCGCGCTCGAAGGGGCGCTGAAGCTCAAGGAGATCAGCTATATTCATGCGGAAGGGCTGCCCGCGGCGGAGATGAAGCACGGGCCGATTGCCCTGATCGTCGACGGTATGCCGGCCGTGTTCATCGCCACCTCCGGTCCGCAGTATGACAAGATGATGGGCAACATCGAGGAGGTCCGGGCCCGAGGAGGCAAGGTCATTGTCGTGGCCACCGAGGGCGACGCAAACATCGCCGAACGTGCGGATCACCTCATCACGATCCCCGACGCGCCTGAACTGCTCCAGCCGCTGCTGACGGTGATCCCGCTGCAACTGCTGGCTTACCACGCCGCCGTGCTTCGCGGCCACGATGTCGACAAACCGCGAAACCTGGCCAAGAGCGTCACAGTCGAGTAAGTTGTCTCTGGGCCGGCCCGCCAAGCTCGAATTGGCTTTGTTTTTTCAACCAGCCCCCGTTTTCAGCCTAAAAAGGGCAACAATTGGGTTTGTTGGGCGCATTCGTGTCAAAGGTGTTCCGCCTTCGCGTGGCGTGGGCATCCTGCCCGCGTCAAACACCGACCCCGGCCGGCCGTCAATTGGGCTTTGCCTGAAGAGTGCGCCAAGCGCAAAACGATGAGAGCCAAAGGCTCCAGACCAAGGGTCGCTGCCATGATTTCAAAGAGCTGCGGCGACCGAAACACATCGCCGAAGACCGTCGCTTCCAGATTGTCTCTCGAATCCCATCCTACCACAGCCCCCGGCCCGATCAAGCAGAAACCGCAGATATTCAATTTCCCCTGGCGTCCGAAAAGTATCTCGAATTCTCTTCAAGAAAGGCAATGTAGCGACGCGGTTGGCTCGCTATAATTGAGGTTTGATAATCCTGCTCAGATTGAGGAAGGGGGGCAGGCCAAGAAGGGACGGGGCGATATGAGATGGGGACGTGCAGTCTTGTCCATCACGGTGCCGAAAAATGTACCGGACCCATTTAGTTTCCCTGCATGCCTGACCCGTTCGGCCCGCGCGACGAGAATGGCCAAGATATCTTCCAGCAGAACAGCCCCGAAGATACGTACAAGGACTGCTGGGTACTCCATACCGGCTTCGGAGAACTCCACTGCGGAACCAACGCCAAGAGAGCAATCCCCAGTACGAAATGGTGGGCCCCCGAAGAACAGATGCCATGATTGGAGGGTGGCAAAGACGCCAATTGGTCGATTAGAGTCGAAAGGAGAGAACCATGCGGACTATATGTTGGTTTTCGCACGCGCAGATTTGTCTCGCTCTGGGCATTGTGCTGAGTGTATCTGCAGTCGCGGCTTGGCCGCAAGAACAACAGCCTCCGAAGTCCCCTTCCCAATTACTTGAGTCGGCCGTTGGGATGGCCGGCAGCGTTCGAGCTGGTTTCACAATAGTGACCTTCACTACCCCGGAAATGACATGGCCTGCCTTCGAGCCGATTCCGGGCCTCGACAGCTCTGAGGCGGTGTCCTTTCTCATCAACGTGGTAGAGCAAGGCCCAGACTGGACTGATCAGAGTCTGCTCGACGCTCGTGGAGGTGTGTATCCTCACATTGCCAGATGCTATGCGGCTATGTGTTTGGGATTCATCGGAGATCAGAGGGCTCTCGCACCCTTGGTCAGGGTGTTCAGACAGGGCGACTTCTTGGCAGACAGGTTTGAAATCACGTACGCAGACAAAGATAGATACGATATTAGGGATTATGCGGCCCTGGCGTTGGGTTATCTTGGAAGTACCAATGCTGTGGAGCCGTTGATTGAGGCTCTCCAGAAGGACGAGCGGCCATGGGCCGTATTTGGCCTGACTATGCTCCGGGACGCTCGGGCCATCAAACCGATCATAGAGTACGCGGATAGACACGATCAGCTCGACTACCGGACCCACCGGTGTCTCGAACACATTTCTCGCGCTCGCTTTCG
>CAYNQP010000040.1:0-13481 GCA_964399325.1 uncultured Pirellulales bacterium | reverse complement strand
ATAGGCAAGACAACCCTGAAATGGGGTAAAGGATATGCGTGGAACCCGGTGGCGTTCTTGGACAGACCTAAAGACCCCACCGACCCAGAACTGGCTCGTGAGGGCTTTTTCGTTGTCTCGGCCGATTACATTAAGAGCTTTGACGGTCCAGTGAAAACGTTTTCTTTCACCCCGGTTCTGATCCCTGTCTATGACGACCTGAATGAGGACTTCGGAAAAGGCGACGGGTTGAATCTCGCGGGAAAGGCGTATTTCTTGGTCTACGACACTGATCTGGATTTCACTCTTCTGACCGGAGCAAGTAAGACAACCCGGTACGGGATGGATTTCTCCAGAAATGTCACTTCTAATTTCGAGATACACGGAGAGTTGGCCTTCATCAATGGCCATGAGAAGAGACTTGTCGATGGGGCTGGAGCCGTCGTTGACAGAGAATACGATGCCACCAGTTGTCTGTTGGGGCTCAGATACCTCACTAAATCAGAGACAACATACATCTTTGAATACTATCACAATGCAACAGGGTACACCGAGAGCGAAATGGGGGACTATTTTTCATTCATTGACTACGGTTACGACACTTATCTTTTGTCAGGGGATGAATCGCTCCTGGAAAGAGCGTCCAATCTAGCAGGTAACAATTACGGTCAGAAGAACCCCATGAGGGACTATTTCTACCTGCGTGTCAGTCAGAAAGACCCTTTTGATATGCTATACGTTACCCCATCACTAACAGGAATACTCAATGTTAGCGACGACAGTTTCTCGTTGGGTCCGGAATTGTTGTACACCGGTATCAAGAATCTGGAACTGCGGCTGAGAACGACTTTTCTTGTGGGCGACAGATATACTGAGTACGGAGAAAAGCAGAGTGATTTCTGGATAGGATTGAGGGCGCGGTATTATTATTGACACAGAGGACGAGTGTGTTCACCAGTTCCTGGTTGGATCGTGACAGGTACTGTAAAGGTTTATTCGCACATCTTCTGGTAGCTGTTACTCTGGTCGATGGGTTAGACAAGACGGTGACGAAACACAACGGCGACAGTCACCAGCCCACTAACATGCGAAGTGCAGCACGGTAGGTAATGACAGTCATCCATATTGAAGGCCTTCGACGCGGACGTTACCATCCGGTATGTGGACGCCTACCCATTCGCCAAGCTCGGGGCAGGCTGCGTGGAGGAATCTGGCTGGGGAGGATTGTTGCCACGACGATTGCGGTATGGCCGGGAGCGCTCAGTCTAGCAGCGCCAGGCTCGCTTCGACGGTGCCGCCGTAGGCGCCTGTGTTGATTCGCGTGTTTATTGTCTGCGTGCTGGTCGGGTCGTCGGGCACCGTCAACGACTCATCCCCCAGCGGCCAGGCGGGGTCGCCCGCGTCGATGCAGGGGCTGGTCTCGGCGTCGTAGGTCCACTGGGCCTGTTCGCTATCCCAGCGGCCGCCCTGGCTGCGCAGGTGGAAATCACCATTTTCAGGATCGGCAAATAGCGGATCGAGACTGAACGAGCCGACGCCGGCACAGGTGCCGGTCCAGCCTTGCACACAACTGTAGTTGGCCTCGACCTCAAAATAGTGAGCCGCGATCTGCATCACCTCGACGTCTGATTCGCCGTTGTCGTCAGCATTGTCCCACAGAATGCAGTTGTCCAGCCGGAACGAACCCGGCGCCTCGCACCGGATGCCGCCACCCAAAGAACCTGCTTCATTGCCGACGATCGTGCAATTGGCCAATGTCACCGCCGCGCCGAAGCTGGCTATCGCACCACCGTCCGTCTGGGCCGTGTTGTCGAAGAAGAGGCATTGCCGAAATAACGAATGGCTGTCATACGCGCCGCTCGCGGCCCCACCGGCACGGGCCCAGTTATCCGTAAAGGTGCAGCCGACCACGGCCGGATTGCCGCCGGCCTCGCTGTACAAGCCGCCACCCCGCTCGTCGGCATCATTGCCGATGAACGCACAGGTCTGGATCGTGGGACTGCTCGTCGAGCAGTAGATGCCGCCACCGCCTACGTTCGCCGAGTTGTCGGTCAGGATACAGTTCATGATCGTCGGGGCGCCTGCCAGGCACTGGATGCCGGCGCCGAAGTCGGTCCGGCCCCCGTTGGTAATCGTGAACCCATCCAGGATGCTATTGGCGTCCTCGTTGTTGCGGAAAACAACCACGCGACTGCGTCGGCGACCGTTGATGATGCACGCCTCCGGCCCGTTCTCGCTGCGTACCGCGATCGCGTTGCCCTCGAAGTCAATCATCGTGTTGCCGGGCCCGGAATAGGTCCCATCCGCCACCCAGACCGTGTCACCCGGCCGGGCATCGTCGATGGCGGCCTGAATCGTCCGGTACGTGTCCGGCACGAGCAAGGCGTTCGGATCTACCTGGACGCTGAACACCTGTCCGAGGTTGTCTCTGTCAGCGACAAGCTCATTGCCGGCAGCATCGGTCAGCGTGATCGCAAACCCATAATCCAGTCCGTGCCGGAGCGGTCCAAGGTTGACCCGATGACGGCCCTGCGACACCGGATCGCGTAAGGAGGACGACGCGGCACTGTCGCCCGCCGAAGCGTAGCGAATCTCCATCTGCGTCGGCTCGCTCGTCGTGACCGTCAGCCGCATCAGCGACCCTCGCGGTTCGATCTCCACGTCCAGAACTGCCGGCGGCGTGTAGTCGGCACGGGCCCGGCTCGTGGCCCATTGATCCGTCCGGCCCATGCCATTGTCCGCATCCAGGTACTGCACCGTGACCCACTCGGCGTCCTGGACCTGGACACGACCGTCGCCCGGCGCCGCCAAACCGTTCTCGCTGCCAAGCACCGCCGAGAGAACGCCTACGGCTAGTGTGGTCTCGCTCAGGATCACCGTTTCGACGTCGCCTCCGTCCGTTGTCACGGTCACGGTCTGCGACTCAGCGCCTTTGAGATGTCCATCCGCCAGGTGTATCAGAATGTCACTGCCCTCCGGATAAGCCTCGCGGTTGAACCCTACGACACCGCGCAGCGGCACGGCCGCTTGCATCGCGCCGGCGACGTTGAGCCGTCCGTTCGACAGACAGATCCCGGTCGCAATGGGATCGCCCGTCGAGAGAATCGCCTGCCGCACGTCGTCCGGACCAAGGAATGGATTTGCGCAGAGCAGCAACGCGCAGGCCCCCGCCACATGCGGCGCCGCCATTGATGTCCCCGAGAGCTTCGTCGTGAACGTGTCCCAGGCCGCTCCCGCTGACGTCCCCGCCGCGCGTAGCGACAGGATCTCGTCTCCCGGCGCCGCGACGTCCACCCGATCCCCGAAGTTCGAAGCATACAGACGTTGGTCGTTTTCTTGCGTCGCGGCCACAGAGATCACTTCCGGATACCCCGCCGGGTAGAACGGCTCGCTGGAATGATCGTTCCCAGCCGCCGCCACCAGCACCACACCTTCGCTGTAGGCATACGCCACGGCGTCCTTGAGCGCCCGCGAATCCTCGGCCTCACCCCAACTGCACGAGATGACCTCCGCACCGTTCGCCACGGCATAGTAGATCGCTTCAACCGCCTCGCTTACGCTGCCGAACCCTTCGTCGTCGAGCATCTTCAACGGCATGATTCGGGCGTTCCAGCAAAGGCCCGCCACGTCCAGACCGTTGTCGGCCTGTGCCGCGATGATGCCGGCGCAATGCGTGCCGTGGCCGCCATCGTCGATTGGATCATCGTCACCTGCGACGAAGTCGTACCCGCGAATGTCGTCGATGTAGCCGTTGCCGTCGTCGTCCACACCTGCAACGCCATTAAGCTCGGCCTCGTTGACCCACATGTTCGCCTGCAGGTCGCGATGATGGTAGTCCACGCCCGTGTCAGGCAAGGCCACCACCACGTCCGTGCTCCCGCGACACGTCTCCCACGCCTGCGCCGCCCCGATCTTCGCCAGGGCCCACTGTGAGCCATACAGGGGGTCGTTCGGCTCAGCGCAGATCGACACGATCCAGTTCCGTTCGGCGTATTCCACGCCTGGAACCCTGCGTAAGGTTTCCAGCGTCTCCTCAAGGCCAACCTCGCCCTGGGCATCAATCCGAATACGATAGAGCCGTCCCAGATCGGTTTCCGCGGGCCCTCTCCGCGTACGCTGTCTGCGCCGCAACAGCCGCCTCTCGGACAACGTCACGGGCGTTCGCCTGCCGTCTCGCCATGCCCGCAACTTGCCCTGCTGCCGCTCGAAATCCTTCAACAACGGCCTGATCTCGCGTATCCGGCCCTGTTCTAGACCACGGACAATGTGCGACCTGTCGCGTGCGAGTACGGCGTCCGCCGACCCGGTCTCATCTGCGGTCGAGACGCGGAGCTTAACGATGATCTCATCGGGAACGTAGCGGCCGCGCACGGCACTACTGCCCGCGCCACGAACCGAAAGTGCCGTCAATGCCACCAGAACGGTCGCAGCCAATGCGCGCCTTATGGACTCGCCCTTTCCCCGTTGCTTGCCAGACTACCGTGTGCGCCCCCCTTGAGCGCTCCGCCGTATCTACCCTTCTATTATACCAAACGGCAGCACGAAAATCACACGCAAAAGCACGGGGATCCCCCTTTCAGGGGCCATACCAGGGGCTCTATGCACTTTCCATACATGCACTTGTATCCAGACTCTCGCGATCGCTTTGCGAGGCGATATTCAGCAAGACTCCGACCGCCGCGGCCGAGAGCAACATGCTGGTTCCGCCGCCACTGATGAAGGGCAGCGGGATGCCCTTGGTGGGCAGGACGACGGTGACGACGCCGATGTTCAGGGCCGCCTGGATGCCAATGGTCAGCACGATCCCGGCCGCCAGCAGCCTCCCGAACCGGTCCCGGCAGCGCAACACCACCGCTAAACCCAGGCATACAAAGAGGATAAAGAGCAGGATGACACCGGCCGTACCCACCAGGCCGAGTTCCTCGCCCAGGACGGCAAAGACGAAATCGGTCGTGTCCTCCGGCAGATGGCCGTACTTGCAGATGCCCTCGCCGAGTCCTTTGCCCCAGATGCCGCCGGAGCCGATGGCGATCAGCGACTGGTTCGCCTGGTACGCCAGCGAATCGCCGTACCGCTCCGGATGCAGGAAGGCGGTAAGCCGGTCCATCCGGTGCGACGCCTGGAACAGGGCCGCGATAAACCCTGCAACGCCAATGGGTAAGAGCGTCAGAACATGCCACCACCTCACCCCCGCCACGGCCAGCATGATGAAGGCTATCAGCGCAATGAACGCCGCGGTGCCGAAGTCTTCCGTGACAATAAGGGCGCACACCCCACCGATCAGAAGGCACAGCGGAATGAACCGCTTCCAATATAACCGTATTTCATTACCGCACTTAGCGCCTGCCGCCGCCAGGAAGAACACCATGGCCCACTTGGCCAATTCCGAGGGCTGGAAGCTGACGCTGACCGGGCCGAACGAGAGACGGAGCCACCGTCGGGCCTCGTTGATCTGCGTGCCAAGCTGCGGAATCAGAACGACGATAAGCAAAGCAATAGCAAATAGTAGAAGCCACGCAAGCGGCGATTTCCACCACACATCCCGTAGCCGCAGCCAGCGGTAATTGACCGACGACGCGACGAGCAGCACTACGACCGCGACGGGGAAGAAGAAGATCTGGCGCAGGGCCGGGTAGTCGTAGAACCGCCGCAACTCGAACTCATAGCTCAAGTTAGCCCCGGCCGAGAACACCATCACGGCCCCCGTGCCCATCAGGAACACGATCACCATCGTGATATAGTCAGCCAGCCGGCTCCGCGACTCGTTCATAACTGCAATCGATGCAATCATTTACCTACATACCCACCAGTGGACGCACCCCGTCCGAGAACATTTTTCCCATCTTATCTTTCGGCAAACACCCATTTCAAACTGCAAAAAACACTCAACCTGCGCCGCCTCCGCTCCCGCCCCCCTGGAAACCCACACCGACCAGCGCGCTGTTCGCTCCGCGGGGGATTGGCTTTGTTTGGTATAGTGCGTTCCGCAAGTGTCAAGTTTGAAGTGTGAATTTGGGAAGACCGTGTCCAATCTGCGCCCCTTAACACTTGAGACTTCAAACTTGAAACTGGCGAAGCCGGATTGGCTTTGAATTGGCTTTGTTTTCATTCGTATGAAATCCGCATGATTCCGACCTAAGCTGTTTATTTTAGGCATGTTAGCTCTAATCCGGCCCTGTGCAAATTGGCTTTGTTTTGCGCGCCGAACGTGCCGAAATTGGGTTTGTCTGGCGCCTTTTGTCCCGTTTCGAGCATTTGGTCTTGCCATTTGTTTCGGGTTTCGAGCTTCGCATTTCGGATTTGCCGGTTCGAGCGGCTCCAGTCGCGAGAAACAGGGGTGAATTGGCTTTGTTTGGCGCATTTGCCGTGTCGAAGGCGTCCCGCCTTCGCGTACCGCGGGCATCCCTTCGACCGTCCTCAGGACAAGCCTGCCCGCGACAGAAGCTGGAATAGTGCAGAACCTGCGGGATCGATTATTGATAATTGAGAATTGCCTCTTGGTTGTTGGACCGTTCATCGTTGTCTTCATCCTTCATACCCATCTCAGTTCTCCGTACATCCTACCGGCCCGGATGGGCCGTGTCGGGCATATTCTCCAACCGCCCCTTCGGCCGGAAGAAGCGAGGAAGACCGAGGTCAGCAGCGGACGATTACAGGGCCCCTAGAAAGAACGCGCGCGGCTCTAACATGACCGTCTGCAAAGCAATGGCGTTGGCGAGTTCGGTGATCCGTGTTTGTGAACCGAGCGGTTGACGCGGACACGGTAGTCCCGTATGTTACTCTGGTGAGGCTTTGGCCGGATAAGCGCACGATCGCATCGGGCCGCCCTATGCGGGACACGGCGCTCGTTGGGTCGCCAAAGGATGACTATGGCCGACTCGAAGAGAACAAAGAAGACGGGGCAAAGAAGACCTCCGAAGACTTTTGAACAGTGCCTGGATTTTGCCGTTCGAAACATTGTGCGGTACGGAGACACAGATATTTTCCCGTATCCGTTCGAGCGGCAGGTGATGCGTGACAAGCAGTCTGAGGTTCTGTCCATACTGATGGGTGTTCGCGCCAATTTCGAGAAGAGCGTCCTTGAGATGCCCATCGAGCGAGAGAGACTTCTCAGTGCAGTTGGGTACACGGGGTTCAGGCAAGGAACGCAGATCGATCCGTTGTGGAATGTCTATCTTCTGGGCCTTGTCATTTGCGTGGGACACGATATCGAGAGAGTTCGTATTTCACGGGAAAGACGCGTGGTGTTCTCCTACCGTTTTGAGCCTGATCCAGAGACGTATACCGTCTTCTCGAAAGACTTCGGGTGGCTCGCATTTCAGAACAGAGCGGTGGAACTGGCCAAGGAAAACAAGCATGTACTCGTATGCGATATATCGGATTTTTATCCTCGTGTGTACCACCACCGCCTCGAAAACGCGTTGAAGAAGGCCACCAAAGACACTCAGGCGATATACGAGATCAGGTCAATACTGTCAAGTCTTTCGCTAGGTGTCTCCTACGGCCTGCCGGTTGGCGGTCCCGCTGCAAGGCTCCTGAGTGAATTGCTGTTGAACCGAGTCGACCAGCTCCTTGCCACACGGCGCATTCCTTACTGCCGATTCGTAGACGACTATTACATCTTTAGCGATAGCACCGAGCAAGCATATTCACATCTGATATACCTGTCCAACGTGCTGCTGGAGAATGAGGGTCTTACGCTCCAGAAGACCAAGACTCGCATCTTGTCAAGTGCCGAGTTCCTTGAGACATCCCTCTTCTCGGACGAGAACGCGCCGGAGGACGCGGCCGAGCTGACGAAGCGAGACTTCCTGAAACTACATATTCACTATGATCCGTACTCCGACACCCCCGCGAACGACTATGATGCACTGAAGGAGGAGCTGGCCAAGTTCGATGTTGTGGGAATGCTCGCCACAGAGATGCGCAAGACTCGCATATCAGAGAGCCTCAGTCGGAAGCTCATGCGCGCGATAGCGTACTTGTCGGTAACGAGCCGGGATCAAGCCGTGCTCTCCATACTTGAGAATGTGGATGTTCTCTACCCAATCTTCCCAACGGTGATGATGGTCTTGGATGGGGTGATCAACGACATCTCTCGAGCGGTGCGTGCGAGAGTGTTTGCGACGGTACGAAACCTGATTCAGACACACTCTTATGTATGCAGGGTTCCCGTGAATCTCGCGTTCGCCATCCGAATTCTCGCCCACGACAATTCGGAAGAAGCCGATGCCGTTCTCGTACAGGTCCACACTGAGACTTCGGCCGCTATGATAAAAAGAGACATCATCCTCATTCTTGCCATGCACAATGTAGACTACTGGATATCTGATTGTCTGAAGAGATTCACGAGCTATACACTCTGGGAGAGGCGGGCTCTGATCGTCGCCTCCTACATCCTGGAGGATGAGGGCAAGTACTGGAGGGATCGGATCAGGGCCACGCTGTCTCAATTTGATCGATTGATCCTGCGCTGGGCCGGTGAGAACAAAGAGAGCGGGAAACCGCTGGAGCTGAGATGATATCCGAGAGAAAATTCGCGCACTCGTTTACCTCCTTCTGGCGCGAGGTTCTGCCGCGGGCTGACGGTTATCTGCGTAGGATAAACCTATCTGCTGAACGCTATCGACCTCCGGTAAGGTCAAACCTACCGGTCGAGAGGGAGAGTCGTGCAATTGTGAATGAACTCGCCTTTCGTCTCTTCATGCACATGGCTCAAGGAAAGAACCTGACTTCCGAGGAGCAGCACATCGTTGGACGAGAGGTTTGCAGGTATATACAGCATCTGACGGGAACACCGGCGCGGGCAACGGCAACGCAGATGACGGAAGATGAACTATCAGAGGCGCGAGACTTGTGCATCGCATTGGCTGAGTTTTTCTCAGAACAGGAACTAAGAGGACTTCGATTCTGGCCTGCCTTTCGCGGCTGTGGCTGTATCGAGGAGTGCAAAGCTGACATTGTCAGTGAAACATGCCTTATTGAAGTGAAGGCGGGCGACAGGTCATTTCGTATAACCGACCTCCGGCAAATCCTCGTCTACTGTTCTCTGGATTTTGCCGCAGGAGAATACCATCTTGACGCCGTGAGCATAGTCAATCCAAGGCGCGGAGTCTACTATGAGGCTCCGATCAAAGAGGTAGCCCAAGAGTGTTCCGGCTTAAGTGAAGTCGACCTCTTCTCTGAGATTATTGCGTTCCTCACAGCGGAGGCAACGTCTCACTAGCCTGCGGACGCCGTTGGCAAGGCCCCCACACACGCGGTGCAGGATTGCCTGGCCAGGATGTAGACGCAGTACGTCTTGCTCGCCGTCATGCCGGCATTATAGAGGGAGGCATGCTCTGAAGCCAGATCCCTCGACTACGCTCGGGATGACAGAGTCGTGATCCGCGCGATCTCCCAGGCGATGGGTCGGGATGAGAGCGAGCGGTCGGGTGGAGGGGGGTGAAAAAAATGGTCGCGGGCGCTGGGGCGGAGGTATAATGGGGGGAGCATCTTGGGGTACGGCACCTCGACGGGAATTCTTCGGATTTTGGCTTGGGACTACGGCCGGCGGGCGGGTCCTGGGGGGCCGGAGCGATGAAGAAGATCGAGGTCAAGGACAAGACGCAGATCAAGCAATTGCTCTACGCCGAATTCGTGCTGGGCATCCGGGGCAAGCAATTCTGCGCGTTCGGGGGCTTCCAGCTCTGGTGGTACGACCGGCACCGGGGCGTGTGCGATTGCTGCGAGGCCCACTGGAACGACCCACGCAAGCGGGTGGTCCACTACAGCCTGGATAAGGCGGCCAAGATCCTGTGGCGGCACCACCATGACCTGTACGTGCGTACCCGGCACGCCGACGAGGACCAGCACCTCCAGATCCTCGAACACCTCGAAGACAAGGGCCGGCCCTAGGCATGGCCGGGGCTGGAGGGTGAGCACACCCGCCCGGAAGTATTTTCCCCGGATTTACCGAACCAAGGGCCGCGTCTCAACGCACAGTAGGTGTATGTGCCTGGACCGCACGTCGCTATCCGGGGAGAAAGACTGTTCCGGGAAAGGAGGATATGACGACGAATAAGAATCTGGAGGATGCGTTCGCCAGCGAGAGCCAGGCGAGCGGAAAGTACGGGGCGCACGCGAAACAGGCCGCACAGGAGGGTTCCGCACAGGCAACAAGGCTGTGCCAGGCGGGGGCACATCGCGGAGTAATGGATGGGATTCGGCCAACAGCCGAGAATCTCCACGAGGCAATCAGTGCGGAGCACTCTGAGTCCGGTCAGATGCACCCGGAGTATATGACAACGGCTATGCACAAGGGAGAGACGGCCGCCATATTGACGTTTAGCAGCACGATGGAGGTAGAAAAGGTGCATAATCGTCTTTGCGTCGAAGTGTTGGATAGGGTCGCGGTCGGCGAGGACCTGCCGGAGAACAAGATCTACGTTTGCAGCATCTGCGGCAACACGGTCATGGGAGAGCCGCCCGAGGCGTGTCCGGTATGCGGCTCGGCGAAAGAGACATTCAAAGAAATCAAATAGCCACCACACCAGGGCGGGGCCGGTCCCGCCTCGTTCGCATCCGCAACCATCGCGGACTGGGGGGAGATTCTGCAATAAAATGCCCCCGGGGCTCGTCCTTCCACCGACTCGAAATTGGTTTGACAGCGATTGTGAGTCGCGGATAATACTCTTTTGCCGATGGATGCCCATCAAGGACGGGGCGATCTACTACGGGGGCCACTTTCGGGCCGGGCCATTCGGTGACGCGGCAGACACCTACGTCACGGTGGGAATGGACCCTGTGAAATGCACGGGGTGAGGCACTGTCCGGTGTCAATCATGTCCTTTCAAAAAGGCGACAGTATGAGTACAAGTTTTGGCACGCGCCGTGAGTTTCTCAAGAGTTCCATGGTCCTGGGCGCCGGGCTTCTCGCGGTCGGGCCTTCCGGGCGAACGTGGGGAAGGGCGGCCGGGCCCGATTCGAAGATGCGGTTCGGATTTGTCACTTACCTTTGGGGTCAGGACTGGGACCTGCCGACGCTGCTCGCCCATTGCGAAAAGACCGGGCTGCTGGGGGTCGAACTGCGCACCGAGCACGCGCACGGCGTAGAGTCGAAGCTGAGCGCGGGCGAGCGTGCGGCCGTCAAGCAACGGTTCGCCGACAGTCCCGTGACCTTGGTGGGATTGGGCACGAACTTCGCTTTTCACTACACGGAGCGAGACCGGCTGCAGAAAAACATCGAGGGAGCCAAGGCCTATATCAAGCTGTCGGCGGACTGCGGCGGATCGGGTGCCAAGGTCAAGCCAAACGACCTGCCGCGGGGCGTCTCGTACGAGAAAACGATACAGCAGATCGGCAAATCGCTGAGCGAGGTCGGTCAGTTTGCCGCCGACTGCGGGCAGGAAGTCCGGCTGGAAGTGCATGGTGGATGCTCGCAGTTGCCGGTGATCAAGGCCATCATGGACGTCGCGAGTCAGCCCAACGTGCGCGTCTGCTGGAACTGTAATCCGCAGGACCTGGAGGGCGAAGGGCTGGAGTATAACTTCAATCTCGTCCAGCCGTACTTCGGGCAGACGGCGCACGTGCGCGAGCTCAACGAGGGCGATTATCCGTACCAGGACCTGATCGATCTGTTGGCCGTGACGGACTACCAGGGCTGGGTCCTGCTGGAGGCCCGCACCCAACCCGACGACCGGGTTCTGGCCATGATCGAGCAGAAACAGCTTTGGGATGAGATGGTCGCGCAGGCACAGACCTCAGGCCAGAAGAGAGCCGCCCCGGGCGTCACCGTGACGCCGCACGAGAAGAAGGTGACCGTTGAACTCAACGGCAAGCCGTTTACCGAGTACTGTTTCGCGGATGTCCCGCGTCCCTATTTCTATCCGGTGATCGGGCCGACGGGCGAACCGGTCATGCGGCACTGGCCGATGGCGGACGGGCCGAATGAAGAGCACGACCATCCGCACCACAAGTCGCTCTGGTTCACGCACGGCACCGTCAATGGCATTGACTTCTGGACCGACGGTGACGGCAAAGGCAAGGTCGTACACGAGACGTTCCTTGAGACCAGTTCGGGGCCGACGGTCGGGGTGATCGCCTCGCAAAACAACTGGGTGGCGCCCGACGGCAAGATCATGTGCACCGACACGCGGACGCATCGGTTCTACAGCCGGCCGGAGGAACAGATCATGGACGTCGAGGTCACGATCCACGCCTCGCACGGCCAAGTGACATTCGGCGATACGAAGGAAGGCTCGATGGCGATCCGCGTGGCCCCGACGATGCGAGTCGAGGGCGAAGTGGCCAAGGGTCACATCGTCAACAACAACGGTCAGAAGGACGGAGACGCCTGGGGCCAGCGCGCGGCCTGGTGCGATTACTACGGACCGGTGGGTGCTGACGGCGCCATCGTCGGCATCGCGATGTTCGACCATCCGGACAATCCCCGGCATCCCACCTGGTGGCACGTGCGAGCGTATGGGTTGTTCGCGGCGAATCCGTTCGGGCAACACGATTTCGAGCGGAAACCGGCGGGCACCGGCGATCTGGTGATTCCGGCCGGCGAGAACGTCACGTTCAAGTGGCGCCTCTATTTCCACAAGGGCACTGAGACGGAGGCTAAGGTCGCTGAGCATTACCACGAGTACGTGGGCTAGCGGCACCCCCCGTATCTGAAACGCAACGACCGTGAGCCATTCGCGGTTTCGGTACAGGTCTAATGCAAGGTGTCAAAGAAAGGAACTTTCATGAGTAGTCTGACGCGTCGCGATTTCATTAGAAGCTCAATGGTGGTCGGGGCCGGGTTGGCCCTGGCCGCTCCGTTTTCCAGGGCGCAAGACGCCAATGACGACATCCGCGTCGCCGTTGTGGGCGTCGGCGGCAAGGGTGGCGCACATATGAACGATTTCAACCGATGTCAAGGCGCCCGGCTCGTGGCTATCTGCGACGTCGACCAAAGCCAGCTCGAACGCCGGGCCAGAGAATTCGAGCAGAGAAACGAAGGCGTCAAGCTCAAGACGTACACCGACGTCCGCGAGCTTCTGGAGGACAAGGAAATCGACGCTGTCACCTCGGCGACGCCAAGCCACTGGCACTCGCTGGTGACCATCTGGGCCTGCCAGGCGGGCAAGGACGTGTACATCGAGAAGCCCGTCTCGCACAACGTGTGGGAAGGCCGCAAGATGGTCGAGGCCGCCCGCAAGTATGACCGCATCGTCCAGGCCGGCACACAACGGCGCTCGTCCGAGGCCTACATCGGAGCCTACAACTACATCAATGAGGGGCACATCGGCGCGGTCAAGTGGGTCCGTGGCTTCTGCTACAAGCCACGGTACATCGGGACCAACGGTATCGTGAACGCAACCAATGGGCCGAACCTGCTGCCGGAAAGCATTGACTACAAGCTGTGGTGCGGCCCCGCCGATATGACACCCCTGATGCGCCAGGAGCTTCATTACAACTGGCACTGGGTCTGGAACACCGGCTGCGGCGATCTCGGCAACCAGGGCATCCACGAA
>CAYNQP010000039.1:0-13523 GCA_964399325.1 uncultured Pirellulales bacterium | reverse complement strand
GCGCCGAGCGCAACCTCGAATACGTCGTCCTCAAGCGCCTCCCCAAACCGGGCCTCCCCCGCCGAGAAAGCACCCACCTGCGTGGCTTCTGACCCCCGAGCCGGTACTATATTGAGGCAAGCGAGTCATAATCCGTAATCATAACCGTCCGGAAGATAGGGTCAGTCGAGAAGGCCACAGGAACCAGGTTGGCAAAGACAAGGTGTGCCTCGATACCACCTGCTGGCATGAAACCAACGTACTTGGCAACGGCTTCCATGTGGGCCTTGAGTACCTCGATTCTGTTCAGATGCCTCTTCAGCCTATCGGGCCTTCCTTTGTCGTCCAGACGGCCCCTAAACTCTTGAAGATGGCTCGCAATTTCTCCATGGGTCCTCGCCATCAATAGGTTCTTGCATTCGATCGCCAGGAGACGTCCAGAGTCCATATTCCAGGCCAGCACATCAATGTCACCATCGTCCTTGTCGAGTTTCGTGTTGCACAGTTCTGGCAGTTTCACTTCAGATCTTGTGGACCACCCCAGTCCTTCCAGTTGCATCGCAACGTCTTTGTTGAACGCGCGGCCGACGGTGGCTCGTTTGTGCCCGATCCATTGGCGCATGGCCTGTGAGTTGAAGTGCTTATCGTCATACTCCGCTTCGTAGGAACAGCGAAAGACGTTCACGATACAGTCCCTCATTATAGCTGGGGCAACAAGGAAGAGAGGGTCATCGGTATTCTCCAATTGTATGAGCGGACGTGAAACAAGAGACAGACGGCGCTTGAACTTCCACGGATACCAATCGCTGTCGGAAAACCCCTCCGGAGTTGTGGTCCAACTGGACCTGGGCCAGAGGTGAAATGCTTTGATGATCGCCTCGACCACACCGGGAGTGATACCGCATGTCTGGTCTTCGTATTGCATGAGTTCAGAACGGCGCATCGGTATGACAGCGGCCTCGCGTGTGATGCCTATGTTTTCGATATGATCGAGGAACGCTCGGCACTGATCAATGGTGAACCCGAACTCTGCCAGCCAGGCTCGATTGAAGCGGGCATCAAACAGATGCTCAACTGCACGCGTCGGTTCATCTTCTTGAAAGAGCTCACCGTACTTCGCGGCATGAACTTTCCATGTTCGTCTATGCATCGCATCGCCAAACCGGTATAGGACTCTATCCTGAAATGACGAATCCACCATCACGGACCCAAAATGCGATATCCTGACCTCTGCGGGTATGGCCTCAAGCTTTATGGCATCCGACCATCCGCCCAGGTAATACAGCATGGCCGCATACGCGAGCAATCTCGCCATTTCAATGTTTCCAGGAATTGCCCCGCCCTCCAATGGACAGGTACAAAGCGACATTTCAATGACAAGGCGAGACGCCAGTAGCGCACCGTTTGAGGAGTACCTCCTACGCGTTGCGGCTTTGATTACATCGTCTTTGTCCTCGTGCTGCGCAAGACAGGCCCTTATAGTCCGACTCCACCTACTTTCTTCCACACGTATAGCTTGGATGTTCTTCAGCAGACTATCTGCCACCGCCGTTCTGTCTAGCCCAGCGAGCATTGCACTGACATCTCCCCATAGCTGATCTACTAGGGCCCCCAAATAGCTTGTGCAGGCCTCAATTCCGAGAACGGGCGAGCCTTGCACCCGTGTCCTACATCGCCATCCCAATCCTATCCGTAAGGTCGCGTCATCGGCTTCTGCAATAGTGATCGGTTTCGGCAGAGACTCTGCAACATAATCTAAGAACACCCTCGCCCCTAGTAGGTGAAGACTCTTTGCATCCTCATCCGCGATCACAGCATCGAGAATACCCTCAATCTCAGCATCCGTTACCTCTCGATTGCACGCAACAACCACACCTTTGACAAAGGCCCAGAGCACACACCTCTCAGCAATATTGCTCTCACACGCATATCCCTGCATAAAATCTTCAGCAAACGTGACAGTAATCATGCCAGTGCCATCGTACGATGTGGTTGTACGCTCTTTCAAGAGGGTGTAATCAGGTGTTTCCACAGGGTCGGCAGATAACTCAACAGAGCTGTACTCGAGATGCCACGCAATGGTCTCAGGGAGACTGGCTCCGAAGGTCCGTTCTAAAACAGCGACAAGCTTATGCATCCAGCTAATCGCTGATCGGAGCAATTCATATACCATTCCGCGATCAGATTCAGTCGGAGCCGCGATGCTACACCACCAGTCTCGTTCGCGTCCGATGTACACCGCTCTTAGTTTGCCCTCATCAAGATCGTCTCTGCTGCAGTACAAAGGAATCTGTCGATCCTCCTTGAAATAGTAGGATTGGGAGAATTTGCAGACCTTTACGCGCTTACCCTCCGGAGACACCACAAATTGAGTGTCCCATACCTCATAGGCCTCTTGGCGGACGCGCAATAGACTGTTTTGATTCACGCACACGAGGAACGGCATGATATGATGCTCTGCAGGGACACTCTCATGAGGCACAAGGTGATAATTCAGATCCTTTGACCATCCGTAGAGATTCAGCAACCCGTTGACATTCTGGAGTACAACACCTGCCTTGGTTAGTCGGTGTCTGGCATCCAGCAATCGCCACAATGTAAGCGCGTTAAATCCTGGAGAGAGGCTCAGAGTCGTGAGATCGGGGGCAGACAAGGTTTCGATCTTCCAATCATCCGACCCTACTTCTGGTAGGGTGCAAGCGAGAGACCGTCCCCAGCCGCAGGCGACGATCAGGGTGATGCCATCTTTGAAGGTGACCTTCTGAGTTGCAGACGCTACCGCGCTTTCTATGCTCTTGGCAATCTCATAGCTAACCTCTTTCGGATTGGGGGCGCAGCCCAATAGCCACCCCTTAGATGCATCCGTGAAGTCATCAACGAGAAAGATGAAGTGCACGTAGCGTCCCTCGTCAATCATGATCATTGGATCGCACGCACATACTCCAGTCGTATTGCTCCGTATGAATCCGAGAGATGGTCTTCTTAGGTCGCCCAGAAGCGAGATATCGTGGAAGTGTTTCGCATAGGAGCAGGCAAGTTCTTTCTCTAGCGTCGTCAACTGGTCAATCCTCGAAACTTCTTGGATGACAAAGATCCTTATGGCCGCGCCTATGGCAGCTGGCAGCATCAGGTACCATCGATCATCGTAGAACACTATGGGCCGCCGCTCCAACAAAGTGGTGGAAGGTCGCTCCTCAACACAGCGGACTATCTGATCCATGTCAAATATGAACGGTGCAAGATCAATCGGCTCAATCCCTTCACGAGCCAGGGCGTCTCGAGTGAAGATGACCCTGTCTGAGAGCGAGGAGAGATCCTTCAGCAGATGCAATGGAATAGTGCCAACAGGATCCTCATTACCAACGATATATCTCTTCAAATCGCACCGTGACACGACAGCATCTGAGAGCTTCAGCATCGCCAAGACGGCGCGTTTGATTCGCGCAAATGATCCGTGATCAGGCATGCGATCGCTTATATCCAGGAATCGCTCCAGGAAAAACGCGTTGCTTTCCCAAAGCCCTTCAAACGTGCGGAATGTATTCGAGCTGTCCGACACACAGGAAATGAAGACATCTTCTGCTGGATCTTCAGCCATAGCAACAGATGTATCTCTCAAGAAGACGAAAGCTTTGGATACGCAACTCAAGGTAGGCCGTCTTCGGCCAGCAGCCAATTTGAGAGACGCGTGCACCAAAGCTTCTAGGCGATAGAGGTTGCTCTGCAATTCTGGGCACGTCGTCAGGCCTGCAAAGACGGCAGCAGTGCCTATGCACTCATAGTCTCCAAGCAACCTACCCAGTTTCTCGTTCGATAAGAGTGCCTTCATGCTGTCATGGTGATAGGGGCTGGCACAATGGCCACGCAACAAGAACTCCAGAAACTCCATCGGTGAGTTCGCAGACGCCATAGATCAATCGGTCCCTATTTCTATCCTCTCGTTGCTATGACACACCTCAGTCTCGTAGGGTGTGTACACTGCACACCGCTCCACTCTCTCCGGCTCAGAGGCCCCCTACGCCTCCGGACCTCACAGCCACAGGCCCATTTTAGCGTGGGCGTGAGGGCAATACAAGAGAAACGGTCGGCAATTCCGGCGTGGGGGGCTATTGGCGTGCGGTTCACAGGCTGCGGGACTGAACGTGTGGGGTGAGGCCCCACCTTACGATTGGCTCCGCGGGAATGACAGGGGCGGCGTGGGCCTGGGCGAAAGAAATATGCGGGCGGGGATTATTTCTGGTTGACAGCGGGAGATATTCGTTTACCATATATCTAACGCCTCCCCGCGGTGGGCTTGGAGCCCCCGGCGGGGAGTGAGAAAGGTGACAGAGCGGAAGGGTGGGCCCCTGCGGGGAGTGAGAAGAGTGCCAGGGCGAAAGGGTGTGAAGGGTGGAGGCAGATAAGGAGATTGCGACATGGGTAAGCGAGAGAAGACGGAGACGAAAGGACGGAAGTGGCCGGAGGTGAAGCCGGGGCGGCTGGTGCGGACGCCGGTTTGGCCGGGGCAGACGGAGGAAGTCGCGGAGGAGAGGCCGCAGCGGAGCTGCCATGACTGCGTGTTTTGCCGGACGGACAAAGGCTTGTGGCTGCGGACGCTGCTGTCGGGGTTTCCGGTGCTGGGGCTGTGCGCGAACCATCCGGAGACGCCGGGAGAATTGCGCGAGATTCCGTACGATGGGCCGTGCCGGAACTTCCGGCCGAAGCAGCAGCCGACGGTGTGGGGTGTGCCGCCGGAGCCGCCGAACGACAAGGTACGCTACATCCCGCTGACGCGCGGGCTCTACGCCATCGTGGACACCAAGAACTACGCGTGGCTCAGCCGGTACAAATGGCATGCCCAGCGCGGCGACCGCGGCAACACGTTCTATGCGTGCCGAACCCACCGGGGCCGCTCGGTTTTCATGCACCGTGAGATTATGAAACCGCCGCACGGGATGGTGGTGGATCATATCAACGGCAACGGCCTGGACAACCGCGAGGACAACATGCGGAACTGCACGCAGTTGCAGAACTCGCAGAACAACCGCCGGGCCACGGGCAAGTCCCGATTCAAGGGCGTGTTCCCGCGCGGCGACAAGTGGCAGGCGGCGGTTCAGCACAATGGCGAGGCGATCTACCTGGGCCTGTTCGACGACGAGGTCGAGGCGGCCAAGGCCCGCGACCGCAAGGCGTTCGAGCTGGCCGGCGAGTTCGCGTACCTGAACTTCCCCGACGAGATCCAGGACAGGCCATGATGGCACCGGCGGAATCGGGCTCGATCACGAGCGGGCAACGAAGACAGACTCTCCAGCCAAGGGCAATAGGCCGGTCAGGAATCGGAAGAACGCTACAAGTCCCTGAATATCAGGAACTTGTAGCATGCCTCGCAGACACAACGGAGAGGGCGGGATTCGAACCCGCGGTAGGGGTGTATACCCCTACGACGGTTTAGCAAACCGTTGCCTTCAGCCACTCGGCCACCTCTCCAAACCGTCATACCATAGTCTATGTGGCAAAGCTCTGCTCTGCAAGCACATAAATCCGACTTTGGCAATTTTGCGCTCGCCGCTCTCCCTATGTCACGTCGCAGCGCGTTTTTCCGCCGGCCTTCAGGATCCCGCCCTATCGCCATGGCCGGAGAGTAACATCCCAACCGAGAATATGGCGTCGTCGACGAAAATACGTAGTTTTCCCGATTGACACGGTGTCCCTCCAGGCGCATAATCTCTTTTGCCGTGAGTGCAAAATGAACCCATAGGATCAGTTTCTCAAAGGACTGAAATCAAGGCACTTCGCGGTAGGGAGGCACGGGTGATGAAGAGAATCGCTTTACCACGTCCATGTCTCCCTTTTTCATTTCCAGTGTGACTGGAGCTTGGCGTGCAAACGCCCGCGAGTGGAATCAGATCAGCAAAGTTAATGTCCTCGCTGGCCGGTCTGCCTATCCGTAATCCCAACCGACCACGGCGACCAAGCTGGTGCGATTCCGACCTCGCGCCGTTTTTTTTGTGCCGCCCGCAACGGATCAATGTGGCACGCGCCAAAGACCCAGCAGGATCAGTCTCCAATACGTGTTTGCAGGCTAATACGGTGTCTTCCTGGATCCCGCGCAAAGGCGTTCGATGTCGCGGCTGATAATGTCGGCAACGATCCGCTGCAACTGGAGCAGATCATCCGCAGATGGAGCGGCCAGCAGCGTCCTTGGAGCTGTCCCTGTCTCCCGTACGCGGTCGCTCGGCTCGGTGTCAGAAGCACCGGGGGCTCTGCGTTTTCTGGCCGTCATGCGGCGCTGCTCGGCCAGAATCCGCTCTCCCAGATCGAACTCGGGTATGGCTGCGTCGCTCTTGCTCCGATTCTCGCCCTCATCCGGAGCCGCAGTGCTGGGTGTTTGGCTCGGAGAGCCGTGGCATCGCTCGGCCTGAGGTTGTGAAGACGCGTACCCCGGGGAACCGGCTCCGCGAGTGCTCTGCCTGTCACCGTGGCGAAATGGCGGAATGACATCCATCGCCCGAAGTACCTTCTCCATGTTGGCTCTCATTCTCGTGCTGCTCTCATCCATGATCGACAGAAACCTCCTCCTTAAGGCCAGCCTGACGGACGCACACTCAACTCAAGGCACCTTGCGGCATCCTCGTTCATCGTACACCACTACGCTCCCATCGGTCAAACGTTTCCAAACATTCGACGACACCGATACGCCCTGCTCGCTCAGGCTGATACGGGCCCCAGCGAAAACTGCGTGAAGCTGCCCGGATTCAGCCGGCGGATCAGCGTGTTGACCTCCTCGACCGTCACCGCCCTGGTGGCCTCGACATCATCCTCAATGCAGCGATATTGGCCCAAATACATCCAGTTGAAGCCCAAATCGACCAAACGCCCCATCGGCAGCTCGTTCTTGATGACCAGGGCGCTGAGGACCTTGTTCTTAGCCTTGGTCAGCTCCTCTTCGGTGATTCCGTCCTCCCGGATATCCCGGAATATCGTGTTCACCGTCTCCATTACACGCGGCGTACTGTCGGTGCCGCACCGTAGATAGCTGTAGAACATGCCGGTCCCGTCCATCGCGTTGAACTGCATCGAGGCCGCCTCGGCCAAGGCTTTGTCCACCAACTCCCAATAGAAGCGAGAGCCGAGGTCGTCGCCGACTACGATCGCCAACAGCGATGCCGCAAACCGGCTCGGGTCCTGGGCTGAGACCCCCGCGTGGACGAGACAGATGTGTTCCCGATTCAGGTTCGGCTTGGCCAGCCGCTCGGTCTTCTTCGTGCCCTCGGAATGCGAAAGCGGTCGTTCGACCGTCTGCCGAGCCCAACTCCCACACCGCTCATCGACTGTCGCACAGAACCGATCCCAGTCGAAGTTGCCCGCACAGGCGACAACTATGTTGTTGGGCGCGTAGCGCCGGGCGAAGTACTGTCGCATCTGATCGGCGGTCAGGGCGTCGACACTCTCGGCGCTGCCGAGCACGCTGTTGCCGCACGGATGCGCACCGTAGTGTAGCATCCGGCACCGGTCCACCACGTCAAACGTCGGCGTATCCGCATACATCGCGATCTCTTCCTTGATCACGCTCTTTTCCATGTTGAAGTCGTCGTCGCGCAGCGCCGGCCTCATCAGATCGGCCCATAGACTGCTTATCTCCAGAAGGTACTCCGGCAGCACGGCCGCGTAGTAAACCGTGTTCTCCTCGCTCGTGGACGCGTTAAACTGCGCCCCCCGGCGATCGAACGCCTCGTTCACCTCCAAAGCAGCCAAGGTCTCGGTGCCTTTGAACAGCATGTGTTCGAGGAAATGGGACACGCCATTGACCGCGGGCGTCTCATCACGCGATCCCGCCCGGACGAAATAGCCAACCGCTGCCGACTTTGCAGACGGGTTGATTTCGCCAATAAGGACCAAGCCGTTCGTTAACGTCTTCTGCTCAAATCGCATAGGCTCATCCAACACGTACCCTCGTGGGGCCGATGGTCACGACGGTGAAATTCTCAAAAGGATTGTCCCTCAGACACTCCAGGAGGGACTCGACGGTGATCGCCTCAATCCGCTGCTTGATTTCGTCCAGGCTGCGGACCCTGCCGAGCATATAATAGTCGCCTCCGATGGCCCCGGCCCGGCTGCCGGACGACTCGCTCTGCAAGATGAGCGAGGACTTGAGCCCGATCTTGGCCCGCTCCAGCTCTTCCGGGCTGATCCCATCAGCCAGGCGTCTGAACTCAGCCATGATGACATCCAGCGTCTCCTGGGCCTTCTCCGGCGCCGTCCCGGCGTAGCACATGAGGCCCGCGGCCTCCTTCAAGCTATGGTACCGCGCGCCGATGGCATAGCAGAGCCCGCGTTTCTCCCTGACCTCAGTGAACAATCGCGAACTCATGCCGCCGGACAGAACCGATGTCGCCACGCGCGCATTGTAGTAATCCTCGTCAGTGAATTTGACTGCTCTGGTCATCAGACCGATATGCACCTGGGCTCCGTCATTCTGAATATGCGTGTACTCGTCCGCCCCCGGTCTGACCTTGACGGATCTGGGTGGGGCGCCTTGGCAACTGCCGAAAGCACTATTCATCTGTTCGCAGACGGCGTCAAAATCGTACCTGCCCGCCACGGCAAAGATCGCCTGCGACACACTGAAGTCGGACTTGACGATCTCGCGGACCTTTCCGGCAGTCAATTGCCTCAACTCGTGGATCTCGCCGCTCGTACTGCGCCCCAGTGGGCTCGGGTAGAATCGCTTTCTCAACTCCAACATTACCTTGTGCCGCGGCTCATCGTCCAGCGCGAGAACCCCTTCAATGGCAAGTTGCTTGGCCGGCTCGAACTCTTCGTCCGTCAAATGCGGTCTCAAAATGACGTCGGCATGTAAATCCAATGCCTGGGCCAAGTTGCTGGACTCCAGCACCGCTCCAATGGACACATGTGAGCCGTCGACCGAATCGGACCGATGCAGGCCGAGTCCGTCCAGGGCGTCGCCCAAGGCGCGGTTGTCACGCTGCCCGGCCCCGCGAAAAATCCAGTCGCTGATGACGTTCGCAGCGCCGCAGACCCCTTCAGGCATCACCGCCGCCCCCGCCGGCAGCAGGAAATCGAATGCCACCGACTCCACGCCGTCCATGGGTTCACCCAGCAACACCATGCCGCTGGGCAATACGTATTTGTCCGTTCTTGGCTCCATGCATTGTCCTCGACCATTCACAAGGGATCGCGGATTCTACCAGCAACTCTCCATTCGTTCAATCGCAATTACCAGCGTACGGGGGGCTAAATGCGGCCACACGTTCTCTTGGCACCGGGAATGGCCCCGGCACGCCGCCCGCGTGAGGTTTTCTCATTTTCTTCTGGACAGAGACCGCCGACTCGCCATATTACTTGTCTGAGAGGGCCGTACAGTCGGCCCGGCGACACCTGCGAGACCAGCTCCGCGAGAGACGATGACACCGCAACAGGACATCCTATTGCGGTGTGAGCATTTCCATGGGCCCAGAGAGAGAGGGGGAAGACGAAATGGATAAGGCACATCTCATTGCGATGATCTTACTCATTGTGACGACCTCCGTGTGCGCGGAGGAGTTCCAGGTCAATACCCGAGCAGCCGGCGCCCAGTGCAATCCGTCCATTGCGGCGACCGCCGAAGGCGATTTCGTCGTGGCCTGGAGCAGCTACTACAGTAGTTCCGGCCGAAGCAACGAGATCGTCGCCCGCCGGTTCGACCGCACTGGGGAACCGATAGATGCCAATGAGTTTCAGGTCAACACAACCTGCGAGGGCAACCAGACCGAGCCGAGCGTGGCAATAGGTGTCGGCGGCCATGTCATGATCGTCTGGCAAGGTCCTGGCGCGGCGGGAGTAGATGTCTTCGCTCGCCTGTTCGATCCTAACGGCCGCCCGTTAACCAATGAGCTGCGTGTCAACGCGGGCATTCCGGGCCAGCATACGTGCCCGCGGGTGGCCGCGAGTGAGAACGACCCGTTCGTCATTGTCTGGGAAAGCGAATACGCCGATACGGACGCCCCCGCCTCGGTGTGGGGCCAATTGCTCGATGCCTTTGGCTCCAAACAGGGAACCGAGTTCCTCATCGCCCAGGATAACTGGCCTTGCCGATATCCAGATGTGGCGATGGACGCACGCGGCAATTTCGCCGTGACCTGGCTGCTGGACCGCTCCAGCAGGTCGGTTCGCGGCCGGCTGTTCGATCCTGAGGGCATAGCCCTGAGCGAGGCCTTTGAGGTCAGCGAAATCGATTTCAGTTCCATCACACGTCCAACGATTGCCATGAACTCCCAAGGACTCTCGGTCATCACCTGGGATGGCGACCCGAATCTTGCGAGCCTGGATGATATCCACGCTCGACGCTTCGAGCCGAACAGTACACCACAATCCGGCCAGTTTCTCGTGAATGCCGTTCGTGATGGCGCCCAGCAATGGCCGCGAGTGGCCATCAATGATGTGAACGGAGTCGTCGTCGTCTGGCAGTCCGACAGCAACGATCCCAACCTCGCGACGGACGTCTTTGCCCGGCGATTCGACGCCGGGGGCCGCCCTTCCGGCAGACAGGTCCACCTCAATACATATGTGTGGGACAAGCAGCGATACCCCGATGTAGCGATGGCTACCGATGGCTCCTTTGTCACGGCCTGGGAGACCACTGAGCCGGATGGCTCAGACTACGATCTATTCGGAAAGATCGTGCCGGCACTGCTTTGGCCCGATCTCAATGGGGATGCCTGCGTTGACCTCAACGATCTTCAGGTTCTCGGCCGGTCGTGGAGACTCCCGGGCGAAGGCGAACCGGCTGACCTCAACCAGGACGACTGGACGGATGCCCGCGACCTGGAAATACTGTGTCTGCATTGGCTCCAGCAGGGAGTGGAAGATGACTAGCGGCTGACCGGTGGGCGGGCCGCGCGGCAGTTTCCAAGCACAGTTGGTCCGCGAGCAAATAGGATTGAATCCTCACACGATTCGAGTTATGCTATGGCCTGCTGTCAAATCCACGTAACAGTTTGGGAATTAGGAGGTACGGATCGTGTTGACGAGCAAGCAGAAACGGCTGATGTTGATGTGCGGCGTTCTCATGGGAATACTCTCGGGCAGCGTTGTCTTTGCCGCCGAAGACGCCAATGACTTCAAGACGGAAATGGACAAGGTCAGCTACCTGATCGGCACGCAGTTTGCCACCAGCCTGAAGACCCAGGGAGTCGAGGTGAATATCGACATGCTAATGCTGGGGATTCGCGAGGCGCTGGCGGGACAGAAGTGCGCCTTTAGCCCGCAGGAGCAGAACGCCATCATGATGAACTTCCAGCAACAGCTCGTCGCCCAACGCCAGGCGCAACGGGCGCAAGAGGAGGCCGCCGCAATGGCAAAACTCGGCACGGACAACGCCTGGAAACTGAAACTCACGAAGCCCGAGATGATGACGTTCGACGCGGGCAAGGATTACTTCTGGATTCTCGAAACGAGCAAAGGGACGATCAAAATCAAGCTCATGCCCGATGTCGCCCCGATGCATGCCACCAGCACCATTTACCTAACCAAGAAAGGTTTCTACGACGGCACGATCTTCCATCGAGTCATCACGGATTTCATGGCGCAAGGCGGCTGCCCGCTGGGCACGGGAACCGGCGGTCCGGGCTACCAGTACGGCGGGGAATTCAATCCCAACGTCAAGCACGACCGTCCGTTCCTGGCCAGCATGGCCAACAGAGGCCCCGACACCGACGGGAGCCAGTTCTTCCTCACCTTCAAGCCAACACCCTGGCTGGACGGGAAACACACCGTTTTCGGCGAAGTCGTTGAAGGCCAGGACGTGGTGAAGCAACTGGAGGCCGCCGGAACATCCGAAGGCCCGCCCACGGAGAAATTGACGATCACGAAGGCCCGCATCGAGGAGAAGGTCAAAGGATAGACTGCCGGACTGACTGTGGGAGTTTGCCCCCCTGCTGTCCAGGGGCGTGTGGCGTGTAACGGTAGCACCGGCAAGCTCCCTACTGGAGTAGGTCGGTGTATGCCCCTGTGACGAGTTGGTCCTGTGCGATGCCCAGCCTAGCCATGAGCTCATGTGCGAGAGCGACCCCATCAGAGACGCTCTCGTGCGGCCGCAAGACGACCTCCAGTTCGACAAAGTCGCCCAGGCCCTCGACCTCATCCAAGTGCACGCGCGTACGGCCAACGAGGCAGAGCGTTCGGCGCTTGCGCACCTCGCCTCGGACACCCAGGGCCGCCTTCAGGGCTTGGCCCAGACCATCGGGATCGGACGTCCGATGAACAACGTACCGGCTCTCCTTCGGCTGGGCGGAGTCGGGCCGCTCGTAGTAGATCAATTCCGCTTCGGCCGCATGGGCGAACCGCCGTAGCTTGAGCCGACCGTTCGGGCAGGCGAAGAACGTATCCTCCTGTTCGAGCACAACGGGTCCTTCGTCGGCCAGCTTCTGCACCCGCTGCCGAATCACGTCAAGGTCCGCAACCTTCGCCTTGATCTCAACATTTCGATTCATCGACACACACATCCTTGTCTGACCCTCCGATGGATTTGGCGTAGACAATCATCGCCGATCCGTCGGGCAGGTAGTCGGCAATTTGGCCCCTTTGGCGAAAGCCGTTGCGCTCATAGAACCGCCGGGCCTTGTCGAAATCGGCACGGTCGTAAGTCTCGACCAGTAGCTTGCGAAAGCCTTGTGCAACGGCGATGCGTTCAATCGCCCCCCGCCCCTCATCCGCATTCATCGCCCGCCCCACCAGCGACGCCGCCGCGTCAATGTCACCACGCTGCTGACCGATGCCGACATGGAGCAACTGAGCGGCGCGAACGGCTCGAAAGGCTTCTTCGACGGCGAAGGGATGCTCCAGAGCGCGCTGGACGATGGGACCCCGGTCACCTACTGGGCAAGATGACGTGCCGTAGACTGGGGTCGAACCGAGGTTCAACGCAGGCGTTGGGCAACTTCGGCGAAGATCAGGCGCTTGGCATGGTCGAGGGGGCCGGGCAGGAAGGTGCCGGCGGCCTTCTTGTGTCCGCCGCCGCCGAACTTGGCTGCGATCTCGCTGACATCGATCTCCCCCCGGCTGCGCAACGAGCAGCGGACCCGGCCGTCCTTCAATTCCACCAGGAGCGAGGAGACGACCACAGAACCGATACGGTGACACTCGTTGATGAGGTTCTCGGTGTCCTCATACGAGGCTCCGGTCTGCGTAAAATCGTCCTGGAGGATATGCTGGACAGCGTAGCGCTCGTCCAAGTGCAGTTCGAGCCGGCTCAGCATGGTTTGCATTAGCTTGAAACGTGCGTAGGAAGAGTTTTGATACAGCTTGTTATAGATTGCGCTGGGTTCGACGCCAAGGTCGATCAGATCGGCGCTGCGGCGGTAGGTTCGGCCAGTAGTATTATTGAACTGGAACCAGCCCGTATCGGTCGCGATAGCGACGAACAAGCCTTCAGCCATCCGCCGGGTGATCGGCCAACCGGCGAACGTGAGGAAATCATAGAGGACCAGCCCGGTCGCGGCTGCCGCCGCATCAACAACCTCCACCTTCCCGATGTTATCTGACGTGACATGATGGTCCATCACGAG
>CAYNQP010000038.1:0-13556 GCA_964399325.1 uncultured Pirellulales bacterium | reverse complement strand
GCTCAATCATGGGCTCCGGCGGCATGATCGTCATCGACGAAGATTCCTGCATGGTCGATATCGCCAAGTTCTTCCTGGAGTTCACCCAGAACGAGTCGTGCGGCAAGTGCACGCCGTGCCGCGAAGGCACCAAGCGCATGCTCGAAATCCTGACACGCATCACCGAAGGCAAGGGCCAGGCCAGTGACATCGACAAGCTCGAACGCCTGGGCAATATGATCTGCAAGGCCTCACTCTGTGGTCTCGGCCAGTCGGCGCCAAACCCGGTGTTGAGCACGATCAAGAATTTCCGCCAGGAGTACGAAGAGCACATCCACGACAAGCGCTGCCGGGCCAGAGTCTGCGACAACCTCGTGACTTACGAAATCACCGAGAAATGCGTCGGCTGCGGGGCGTGTCGAAAGGTCTGTCCCGTCACGGCCATCTCGGGCGGTCCCAAGAAGCAACACGTCATCGATCAAGACAAGTGCGTCAAGTGCGGCATGTGCTTCAAGACCTGTAAGTTTGACGCCATTGTGAAGGTTTGAGGATTCCACATGGACAACCAAAAGATCACCATCACGATAAACGATAAGCCGTACAAAGTCGATGCCGGCCAGACGATCATGCAGGCCGCCGACAAGTGCGGCTACCGCATTCCTCGGCTCTGCTACCATCCCAAGCTCTCCATCGAGGGCGCTTGTCGAGTGTGCATCGTGCAGGTCGAAGGGATGCGCAACTACGCGGCGTCCTGCGCCTGTCCCGTCGCGGACGGTATGAAGATCAGCACGAACAGCAAGGAGCTGCGGCAGGCCCGCCGGGACATTGTCGAGCTGCTGCTGGACAATCATCCGGAAGACTGCCACACGTGCGAGCGCGACGGAAACTGCGAATTGCAGCGTCTTGCCTATTCCATGGGCATTCGGCACCGTCACTTTGAGGGCGAGCGCAAGCACTACGACAAAGACCTGTCTTCGGACAGCGTCATTCGCGACCCGGACAAGTGCATCCTGTGCGGGCGCTGCGTGCGGATGTGCTCGGAAATCCAGGGCGTCCATTGCCTGGGCCAAGCCTATCGGGGTTTCAACACGGTGGTGATGCCGGCCTACAACATGGCGTTCGCTGAGTCCGTCTGCACCACGTGTGGCCAGTGCATCAACGTTTGTCCGACGGCGTCGTTTGTTGAGAAGAACTACACGCAGGAACTGTTCGAGAGACTCAACGACAAGGACATTATCAAGGTCGCCCAGGTCGCGCCTTCGGTGCGGGCCGCCATCGGCGAGGGCTTTGGCCTGCCGCCCGGCCGCAACATGGAAGGGCAGATCGCCGCGACCCTGCACCGCATGGGCTTTGACTATGTCTTTGACACGCAGTTCTCCGCCGACTTGACCATCATGGAAGAGGGCAGTGAGTTCCTGGAACGACTCCAGACCAAGGGACCGTTGCCGCTGATTACCTCGTGCTCCAGCGCCTGGATGAAGTACATGGAGCAGTTCTATCCGGACCTGATCGAGAACATCTCGACGTGCAAGTCGCCTATGTCCATGGGATCGACGATGATCAAGACGTACTTTGCGGACAAGATCAAGGCCGACCCCAAGAAGATCCTGAGCGTCGCGGTCATGTGCTGCACGGCCAAGAAATACGAGGCGGCGCGACCCGAGCTGGTCGTCAACGGCATGCGTACCACGGACATTGTTATCACCACGCGCGAGCTGGCCTGGATGGCCAAGTCCGCAGGGATCGACTTCATCAACATCACGCCCGAGAAGTTCGACGAGCCGTTGGGACTGTCTTCCGGCGCCGGCGCCATCTTCGGCGTCACCGGCGGCGTGATGGAAGCTGCGATTCGGACCGCCTACGAGCTTTGCACCGGCGAGACGCTGATCGATATCGAGATGGCCGACATTCGTGGTTTCAAGGGTGTCAAGGAAGCTAAGATCGTCATGGATGATCAGGAACTGCGTATCGCGGTCGCCCACGGTCTAGGCAACGCTCACCAGGTGCTCGAGCTAGTACGACAGGATCGCAGCCGGTTCCACTTCATCGAGGTCATGGGCTGTCCCGGCGGCTGCATCGGCGGGGGGGGCCAGCCCTACGCCACCGCCAACTCTATCCCGTTGGATGAGGAGTGCCTCAGGTTGCGTGCGTCTGCGCTCTACGGTCTGGATCGGGAGAAGACGATTCGCCGCAGCCACGAGAACCCGGATGTCCAGAGACTGTACAGGGAATTCCTGGGCCGGCCGCTCAGCGAGAAATCGCACGAGTTGCTCCATACCCACTACCAGGCGAAACTGCCGAGAGGCATTGTCTCGCCGAGTTTGAAAGTTGTCTAAGGGGGATATCATGACGACACTTATGCACGACCAGACGAATCGAACGGCACGCGATTGTCGGGCCTGGATCAAGGACCGGATCAAGCCGGAGCAGATCGAGAAGTTCCTTGACCACGGCCGATGCTTCATCGATCCTGCTGCGATCGAACGGACCCTGGCGGCCCACACGCATCCCGAGCCCCAGCGCGTTCGGGAAATCCTTCAGAAGTCACTGGCCATCGAGACGTTGAGTCCGGACGAGACGGCGTGTCTGATCCACGTCCAGGACCCCGAGTTGCTCGCCGAGATGCGGCAGACCGCGGCCCAGGTCAAGACGAAGGTTTACGATAATCGCATCGTGACCTTCGCACCGTTGTATCTGGGCAACCTGTGTGTCAACGACTGCGCGTACTGCGGTTTCAGGTGCAGCAACACGTCGGAAAAACGGCGTGTGCTCACCCTCGACGAAGTCAGGAAGGAGGCGGAAGTCCTGGCCGGCCAGATCGGGCACAAACGCCTGATCGTGGTCTACGGCGAGCACCCGGCCACCGATGTCAACTACATTGCTTCGACGCTACAGGCGATTGCCGGCGTCAAGGTCAAGACCCGGCGCGGATGGGGGCAGATTCGACGCTGCAACGTCAACGCGGCGCCGATGTCGATTGAGGATCTGCGCGTGCTCCACGACGTTGGGATCGGCACGTTCCAGGTCTTCCAAGAGACCTACCACCGCCCGACCTATGAAAAGCTGCACCCGCAGGGGACCATCAAGGGCAACTACCTCTGGCGTCTCTATGCCATGCACCGCGCGATGGAGGCCGGCGTTGACGACGTCGGCATCGGTCCGTTGTTCGGCCTTTACGATTGGCGGTTCGAGGTGATGAGCCTGCTGTGTCACGCCATCGAGCTCGAAGCGAAGTTTGGCGTTGGCCCGCACACGATTTCGTTCCCCCGGATGGAGCCGGCCCACAATACCCCGTTCACTCAGGATCCGCGGCACCGGGTCAGTGACGACCAGTTCAAGAGGCTTGTCACAATCATAAGACTGGCCGTGCCGTACACCGGCATGATCCTGACCGCCCGTGAGAACGCCCAATTGCGCCGCGAGGTTCTACCTCTGGGCTGCACGCAGACGGACGCGTCGAGCAAGATCGGCATTGGCAGCTATGCCGACCTCGTCGATGGAGACCAGGAGGGCAACCGCCAGCAGTTCATACTCGGTGACACCCGCTCGCTGGACACGGTTGTGCGAGAGCTGGCCGAGGCCGGTCACATCACGTCGTTCTGCACCGCGGGCTATCGCTGTGGCCGGACCGGGCAGAAGATCATGGGCCTGCTCCGCTCGGGCAAGGAGGGCCAGTTTTGCAAGCTCAACGCCGTCATTACCTTTAGAGAATGGCTCGACGACTTCGGCAGCGACGAGACGATTGCTGTCGGCGAGAAGGTGATCGCCCAGGAGATCGAGCAGATAAGAACGAAGCTGCCGGAAGTCTTCGACCAGTTCATGCGCTATTACGAGAAGACCACGGCCGGCAACAGAGATCTTTATTTTTAGTCAGAGAGATTTGACGAGGACACGGTAAATGGCAACGACTCAGACCCAGGAACAGACGACCCCTGCGAAGGACGAGCAGAAGCTCGCTCAGATCAGGGAGTATATCGCCGAGGTGAAGACACATGAGCAACCGGATTCGTATCTGATCGCGGTGTTGCATCGAGCGCAGGGACTTTACGGGTATCTGCCCACCGGAGTCATGGACGTGATTGCCCAGGAGATGGGGATTCCGACGGCGCACATCTGGGGTGTCGCGACGTTCTATCACTACTTCAATCTGTCTCCGCCCGGCAAGCATGTAATCTCGGTCTGCCTGGGCACGGCCTGCTACGTCCGGGGTGCCGCCCAGATCCTGGAAGCCGTCAAAGACGAGCTCAAGATCGACATGGGGGGCGTGACAGACGATGGACTGTTCTCGCTGCAGCCGGCTCGATGTCTGGGGGCCTGTGGGCTGGCGCCGGTTGTGATGATCGACGACAAAATACATGGCGAGCTGACGCCCAAGAAGATCACCCAGCTTATCGGCCAGCACCGCAAGCAGGCAGGGAAATAGATGACTCGCTCGCCGATACAAGCGGTATTGGAGCGTATCTACCGCGTCGACATGCCCGATCGCGCGGACATCGAGGAGGTTCTGCGCTGCGACGACGACCGGGACTTGACCGGGCTCTTTGAGTTCGCTGACCGCGTCCGCCGCGAGTTTGTCGGCGACGGTGTCTTGCTGCGCGGGATTATCGAGTTCTCGAACATATGCCGCAACACGTGCCTCTACTGTGGACTCAACCGGCATAACAGCCAGCTTCAGCGCTATCGCCTGACCGCAGGGCAGGTCCTGGCGGCGGTCGAGAATATTCAAGCCGCCGGTGTAAAAACCGTTGTGCTCCAAAGCGGTGAGGAGGATAATCTCGACGCCGATTGGCTCAAGCAGATTATCGAAGAGATCAAGTTGGGCTGGGACATGGCGATCACCCTCTCCGTGGGGGAACGCCGTCGCGAGGAGTATCGATTATGGAAGGATGCCGGGGCCGATCGATACCTGCTCAAGATGGAGACCACGGACCCCGGACTGTATCACGCGCTGCACCCCGGGATGAGTTTTGGCAATCGATGGCGGTGTCTGCAGGATTTGGCGGAGCTCGGCTACCAGACCGGTTCAGGCAATCTTGTGGGTCTCCGGGGCCAGACGGTCGAGATGCTGGCGGGGGACATCCTCTTCTTCAAGCAAGGCGATTTTGAC
Source organism: uncultured Pirellulales bacterium (assembly GCA_964399325.1). GTDB lineage: Bacteria > Planctomycetota > Phycisphaerae > Sedimentisphaerales > Anaerobacaceae > JAFGLV01. The sequence goes on along the minus strand of CAYNQP010000038.1, from coordinate 8,470 downwards.
ATGATCAGTGTGGGGCCCCTGATTCCACACCCGCAGACGACCTTGGCGGATGCGCCGAGCGGCGATCTGAAGATGACACTGAAGGTGATGGCCTTGACGCGCATCGTCAGCCGGAATGCTCATATCCCCGCGAATACCGCGATCGGATCGCTGCACGGGCACGACGAGAGGCCGAAGGCGTTGGCCGCCGGGGCGAATGTGATCATGCCCAATTTCACGCCCGAGCCGGTCAAGTCACTCTACGATATCTATCCGGGCAAGATCGGCCGAGACCTGTCCGCGTGGCAGAGCATCGCGTCCATTGAACGCATGGTCGCCGCTGTGGGTCGGTCGATCGACTATTCCCGAGGGGATTCTCTCAAGGCGCAGTCTCACGCCGGCTCGGCGAATGCGCAAAGCAACTAAGATTCTTGGACGTGAAGGAGAAGTAGGCAATGGCGAAGAAGGTGTTGATGATTGACGATGATCCGGAGTTTGTCGATGCTATCTCGAACCTGCTCGACGCGAAGGGCTACGATGTGCATACCGCCTCGAACGGCAAAGAAGGGGCGGAGAAGGCCCTGGCCGAGAATCCGGACATCATCCTGCTCGATGTGATGATGACCACGAAGCACGAAGGATTCGACGTCGCCCGCAAGCTGCACGAAGACGAGAAGGCCAAAGAGATCCCCATTATTCTGATGACCGGGATTCGCAGGGAGATGAATCTTCCCTTCGGGTTCGAGCCGGACAGCACGTGGCTGCCCGTCAAGCAGGTCCTGGAGAAACCGGTGAAGCCGGAAGTCCTGCTCAAGGCGATCGACGAACACATTCGCAAGGCGTAGCCGCGGAAGCCGAGTCAGGTCGATCGTGTTGGCATCTCGCCGGTCAGGACCAAGCGGACGCGCATCGGCTTATGAACGCCGATGCCGAAGATGGGCGACCAGGGACGTGGCAGACTGAGCGACGCGGATCACGAGATAGGTGATGCCGATGCTGCACAAGGCTTGTTTGAGTAGCTCATCCACTGTTCAGCTCTTTGAGAGGCCGTTTCAGGGTTGTCTGTTTGCCGCCGGCGCTGCCGTTGCCGGGGTGAGCAACGACTCGGCTACTGCTCTACATGTATTGAACAACCGTTAGAGGATGACTAGGGATGCGTTAGAATCGTGTTAGGATTGTGTTAAGGTTGGCCTTCTTGTGCCCTTCAAGTGCACTGATTTCCTTATTCGACCCGGGTGTTTCCCGGGAACGCCATTGTCCCGTATAATCGTCTCGCTAGGTGTCGGCAGGGCACCCCTGGACGCCCGGGCCTTCCGCGAATCGAGAGGTGAGAAACAGCCGCCTGACTCAGGTGGGGAAGAAAGATGGCGAAACCGACGATTCTCGTCGTTGACGATGAAGAAGACATCCGCGAGCTCGTAGAGTTGAATCTACGCCGGGAGGGATATCACGTCGTGATGTGCGAGACCGGCGAAGAAGCGCTCAAGCAGGTTTCCTCCAAGGTGCCCGATGCGATCATTCTGGATCTGATGTTGCCCGGGATGGACGGGCTGGAGGTCTGTCGGCGCTTGAAGGGCGACAGCAAGACGCGCCAGATCGCGGTGGTGATGCTGACGGCCAAGGGCGAGGAGGCGGATATTGTTACCGGCCTGGAGCTGGGCGCCGACGACTATGTCACCAAGCCATTCAGTGGCAAGGTCCTGGTGGCGCGCGTGCGGCGGCTCCTGCGGCGGCGCAGCAGCGAGGAGGACGAGCAAGCCCTGGTGAAGATCCACGAATTGGCCATCGATCCGGCCCGTCATGAGGTGTCCGTCGCAGGTGAGATTGTGGCCCTGACCCTGACCGAGTTCAACATTCTTTGCACGCTGGCCAGAAGGCCCGGACGGGTCTTCACCCGGTATCAGATCGTTGATGCAATCCACGGCAATGACTATCTGGTGACTGATCGGGCGATTGACGTGCAAATCGTCTCTCTACGCAAGAAACTGGGCTCTTGCGCGAAGTACGTAGAGACTGTCCGGGGCGTCGGATATCGATTCATGGATTAGTCAAGGCCGAGAGGGTGCTCTCAGAATTGGCCCCAAAGCCACTTGACCAACTGGCCAAAAACACGTAGAAAGAGCGCCCCAAGCGTATTCTCAGCGGTTCTCGGGGTTCGGTAAGGGCTCAACATGATCAAAGATGTGGTTATCGGCTCTGTCAATGCAGGTCTGCTGATTATCAAGCAGGCGGCATGTGTCACGATCGGGACGGATGCCGACATTGCGGCGCCTCCCGGCTGGGAAAGCTTCGAGAAGCGATCTGAAGGCTCGAATCTTCCAGATAGACGCAATATTCCACTGACGATGAGGTTCACCGTCGTAGCTGAGCGCGTACAAATGGGAAGTCTCGCCCATACTGATGCTAAACGGTAAGTTTTGGCCTAAGGAGTGAACAATGAGAGTTCTAGAGAGGTTTTTTGCTCCCTCGCCTTTCGCCCAACTGCATGAGCACGCGAAGAAAGTGCACGAGTGTGTTGAACTCATTCGGCCGTTGGCGCTTGCGCTGTTGGAGGAAGACTATGAGAAGATCGAGGAATTGCACAACGTGATGTCGAAAACCGAGCATGAGGCAGACGAAATCAAAACGGAATTGCGCGATAAACTTGCCAAAGTGTACTTCCTTTCGGTAGGACAACATGAACTAAGTCGGTTTCTGGCGTATCAGGACGACGTCGCAGATGCTGCGGAGGATTTCGCTGTTGTGCTGCTGCTGCGCAAGACCAGAGTTTTGGAAGAACTCAAAGCCGATTTTCTAGCCTTTGTTGAGCAGGTCATCAGTGTCAGCGAACTGTTGATGGATCTGGAGAGCGAACTTTCGACGCTCGCAGAGGCAGCTTTTACCGGCGACGAAGTCGAGAAAGTGCTGAAAGGCATTGAAAGAATCGGCGAAGGAGAATGGAAAGCCGACCGTCTTGAGAGGAAATTTGCTCGCCATTTGTACAGCATAGAAGAAAAGGTCGACCCCGTCACCATCTTCTTCCTCGACAAGTATTGCAAGACACTTGCGAATGTCGCCAACAACGCCGAAAGAACCGCCAAGTACCTGCGTCTCATCATTCGCAAGAGGTAGTCCGGCCTGCCCTGAAGAAACATTGTGCCTATGGAAATCATCGTCATCGCAGCAATTGTAGTTGGCTTCTACATGGCGTGGAATATCGGCGCCAATGACGTGGCTAACTCCATGGCTTGCGCGGTCGGTTCGAAGGCGATGACTGTCTTCTGGGCGGTGGTTCTGGCAGCGGTCTGCAATTTCTGCGGGGCTGTGCTGGTAGGCAGCCACGTCGCCGATACTGTCAGGAAGGGGATAATAGACACGCAGGCATTCACCGACGACCCCCGTATGCTCGCCCACGGCATGCTGTGCGCGCTTTTGGCCGCGGCAGTATGGTTGAATCTTGCCTCGTGCTTTGGCATGCCGGTTTCCACCACACATTCTATCGTTGGAGCCGTCGTCGGGTTTGGAGTTCTGGAAGCCGGTCTCAGACACGTTTACTGGGCTAAGCTGGGGCAGATTGTCGCCAGTTGGTTTATCTCGCCACTGGCCGGGGGGATAATCGCCTTTGTCATATTCAAGTTGATCTTGCGTTACATTCTGTCTGTCGACGGACCCGCGGCGGCGGCGCGAAAAGGCGTACCGGTTTGCTGTTTTGTCGTCTTTACCACGCTAATTCTGTCCATCATCTACAAAGGCTTGAAGAACCTGCATCTTGATCTCAGTGCGTCCAAGGCGATTGCCCTCAGCATTCTGGGAGGACTCACCGCGGCAAGCATTTCCATATTCCTTGCCGGGAGGAATCGCAATTGCAGTGATGAACCCTCCGTGGAGCAACAGCTCGCGCAGGTTGAGAAGACCTTCGTGGTACTGGTCATCATTAGCTCGTGTACGGTAGCCTTTGCGCAGGGGGCCAACGATGTGGCCAACGCCATTGGGCCGCTGGCTGCGGTAGCTGAAATCGTCAGGACCAACGCGGTCCCCGGCGCGGTCCAGGTGGACACACGTTTCTTGGTTCTCGGCGGTGCTGGGATTGCCGTCGGCTTGGCTACGTTCGGTTACCGCGTGATGCGCCTGGTTGGGACAAAAGTCACCGAGATTACGCCCTCGCGCGGTGTGGCCGCGAACTTGGCTGGCATGATGACGGTATTGGCCTGTTCGAAAATGGGCCTGCCTGTATCCACCACCCACACCATGATTGGCGCGATCTTAGGTGTGGGATTGGCCCGCGGTATCACTGCTATTAACCGCAAAGTCGTTAAGTCAATCTTTGTATCTTGGCTCGCCACCGTTCCAATCGCAGCGGGCTTGACCGTGCTCTTCTATCTGATCGGGAAGTGGTTATTCTGGTCGTAAACAGGCAGGCAGACTTGGATATTCCGCGTCTTATCGACTTGGTCGACAACGTTGAGAAGATCGGCGACCCCCTCACGAACATGGCGCAGGCGGTCATGCGAGGGGCATGGACCATCGTGTTAAGTGGTAATGGTGTTAGAGGATAGGCATGGATATCAAAGACATGATCTTCGGTACGATCGGGGGGTTGGGGCTGTTTCTCTTCGGCATGCAGCTCATGACCGATGGACTGAAGAAAACGGCCGGACAGAAACTCAAGAGTCTGCTTGAAGCATTGACCAAGCACCGTGTGGTTGCCGTACTGATGGGCGCGACCGTGACCTGTCTGATTCAGTCGAGTTCCGCGACCACGGTGATGACCGTAGGGCTTGTCAACGCGGGCCTGCTGACATTGCGGCAGGCGCTGTGCGTTGTGCTGGGGGCCAATGTCGGCACGACGTTCACGGCATGGCTTGTTTCGGCATTCGCCCTCTTCAAGATAAGCAGCTATGCGCTGCCGCTGATCGGGTTGGGATTCCTTTTCAGTGTTGTCGGCAAGTCGGAGAAGGCCAGAAGTGTCGGGAAAATCATGCTGGGCTTCGGGCTGCTGTTCATGGGCATCCACTTCATGAAGGAGGCGTTCGGTCCGCTGCAAGGCAGCGAAGGCGCCAAACAGGCGTTGATATGGCTCGGTGGCAATCCGATCCTGGCCGTCATCGCCGGGACACTCTTGACGATGCTTTTGCAGAGCAGCTCGGCGTCGATTGCGATGATTCAGACGCTGGCGTTCCAAGGCGCCTTTGGCATGGACTGGGACCTGGCGCTTCGTGTGGCCATTCCGTTTGTCCTCGGGGATAACATCGGCACCACGATCACGGCCCAGATTGCCGCCTTAAGGACATCGCGAAATGCCAAGCGCACGGCGATGGGGCACACGGTGTTCAACCTGATTGGTGTTATCTATATGCTGCCCTTGATTCGTTTGGGCTGGTTTGCCGATGCGGTTGAATGGGTCGCGCCCTTCAAGTTGTCGCAGGGGACGATCATGGTCTACCTGGCGATTGCTCACAGCATGTTCAACGTGTTCAACACCATTGTGTTCCTCCCCCTGATGCGCGTGCTTGAGGCGGTCGTCATGTGGATCCTCCCGGTCAGACCGGATGAGGTGGTGTGGCAGCCGGTGATTCTGGAGAGGCACCTTCTGCATACTCCCGTGCTGGCTCTCGAGCAGGCCAGGCGCGAGATCGTTCGCATGGCCAAGGCGGCTGAGCGGGCCGTGACGATGGCGGTCGACGGCATGCTGGGCGACGATCCTAAGAGTATCAGGGCGGTCAGGGAAGTCGAAGAGCAGACGGATACTTTTCAGTTGGAGATCACGTCGTATCTTTCCGATCTTTCCCAGGAGACTCTGTCGGAGGATGTTTCCACCGAACTGCCCGTGCTGTTGCACGCCGTCAACGATCTTGAACGCATTGGCGATCACGCCGTGAATATCGCAGAGATCGGCGAACGCAAGATCCGGAAGAAGCTGTCGTTCAGTGACGCGGCGATGCAGGAGGCCGCCGGTCTGAAGGACGAGGTCGCGCGGATGTTTACCGATGTCATTTCTGCCTTGGAGAGCGGCAATGTTGATCAGGCTCGGCCCGCGCTGGCCTGCGAGCGCAAGCTGAACGACATGCAGTTGGAATTCCGGCGCAGCCACGTGGCACGCATGACGGATGGTAATTGTTCGGCGGTGACGGGCTTGATCTTCATCGACTTGGTGGACAACGTCGAGAAGATCGGCGATCATCTGACAAATATTGCCCAAGCGATAATTGGCGGTTTGCAGTGGGAGGGCGTGAAGCCCAAGAAGATAGACCCGGCACCGTAGTGGGTCCGTCGCCTCGCGGGAAGGATGCATGAATGTTCCGAAGAAGGCTAATCTGGCAGCTTTACCCGTCCTTTCTTGCGGTCATCCTTGTCGCTCTGGTCGTTGCCACCGCGTACTTCTCCTACACGCTGCACCGTTTCTACCTCGGCCAGGTCGAGGGCGAGCTTCGCTTGGCGGCGGATGTGGCCGTCCCGCAGATTGCGGGAATGCTGAGCGTTGGAACCGCGAGCGACATCGACGCCCTGTGCAAGAAGCAAGGCAAAGCCGGCAGCGGCCAGATGCGTCTGACCGTCATTGCTCCTTCCGGGAGAGTTCTTGGCGATTCGGACGAGAAGCCGGCGCTGATGGAGGACCACTCCAATCGGGCCGAGGTGATCGACGCGTTGCGTAAGGGATACGGCCGGTCCGTTCGCTTGAGCCCGACGCTGGGCAAGAACATGATGTACGTTGCCGTGCCCATCAGGGAGGACGGCCCGCCATTGGCGATCGTTCGTACGGCGATCCCGGTCACTGAGATCAACCAGGCGATGAGAGGCATCTACGTCAATATTGTCTGGGCCGGGGTGGCCGTGGCGCTTTGTGCAGCCTTCCTGAGCCTGATCATCTCCCGCCGGATCAGTCAGCCCATTACGCAGATGAAAGGCATCGCGCAGCTTTTTGCCGAGGGCCGGCTCGACAGTCGCGTTCCTGCCGCCGGGGCCGCTGAGCTGGATGATCTGGCCAAGGCCCTCAACGCGATGGCGACCCAGCTTCAAGACAGAATCCTGACCATTACCGAGCAGCGCAACGAATTGGAGGCCGTTCTCTCCAGTCTCGCTGAAGGCGTCCTGGCCGTGGACGCACACGGTCACATTGTCAGTGTGAATGTGCCGGCGGCTCGGCTGTTGAACATCGATCCGGCCCACGCCCAGGGCCGCAACGTCGAAGAGGTTATTCGCAACGTGGGGTTGCAGCAGTTCGTTCGTGACACCCTTAGTAGCGACCAGCCGACCGAAGGAGACGTCTCTTTTCCTGACGAGGGCGGGCGATTCTTCCGTGTCCACGGCGCCGGCCTGGCCGATCCGCAGGGTGCGCGGGCCGGGGCGGTCATTGTCCTCAGTGACATGACCCGAATTCACCGGTTGGAGAACCTGCGGCGAGACTTCGTGGCCAACGTCTCGCATGAGTTGAAAACGCCGGTGACCTCCATCCAGGGTTTTGTGGAGGCCCTGCGGGAGGGCGATCTGGGCGATCCGGAACAAACCCAGCGCTACTTGGGCATCATCGCCAAGCACGCCGAGCGGCTCAATGCCATTATCGACGACCTGCTGAGTCTGTCGCGCCTGGAGGAAGGGGCTCAACGGCGGGCGATCCTGTTCGAGACGATGACGCTGCGTCCCGTCCTGGAGGCGGCCATCGAACTGGCCAGCGTCAGGGCCGAGCAGAAGCGGATAAGAGTCGAGTTATCTTGTCCCGACGATATTGAAGCGAAAATCAACGCGCCGCTGTTGGAGCAAGCGGTCATCAACCTAGTGGACAATGCCGCCAAATACAGCGACGAGGGCAGCAAAGTGGATATCGAAGTCCGTCAGCGGGACAAGGACGTTGCCATCGACATCAAGGACTCCGGCTGCGGCATCCCGCAAGAGCACCTCACACGCATCTTCGAGCGATTCTACGTGGTTGACAAAAGTCGCAGCCGCAAGCTGGGTGGAACCGGCCTGGGCTTGGCTATCGTCAAGCACATTGCCTTGGTCCACGGCGGACACGTGACCGTTGCGAGCGCACCCGGGAAGGGCAGCACCTTTACTCTGCGTCTGCCCCGTGAATAACGCCGGGTCGCGGCCCGATCCGGCTGTCGGCCTTTGTGCTTCCAGATCCAAGCGTGGTTCGTCCTCTTGTCGGTGAGCCATCGACCCTGAGATTGCGCCCTCGATCTTTAACACAATTTTAACCCAAGGCTGATGCACTCCTAATATGACTGCGGTATTCAAGGGATACGAGGTTCAACAGAGGCGTTGTCAGGATTGGCCTGAAGATGCCGAAGGCAGAAGAGTACCTTATTGGAGACGCTGAAATGAACAAAGGGGAACTCAAGGGATGGAGCCTGCTCCTGTCGATTCTGGCTGTGGTCGTAATGGTGTGGCCGGCGGCGGTGCGGGCCGACGAGGTTGACGACCTCCGGCAGGAGCTGGCAGGCCAGAAGCAGCGGGCCGCCGATCTGGAGAACCGGATCAACCAGCTCGAGGCCAGGCAGAGACTCAACGAGCG
>CAYNQP010000037.1:0-13562 GCA_964399325.1 uncultured Pirellulales bacterium | reverse complement strand
AACACGTCACGGCCGATCTGGCGGACTTCGGTCTCTGCAAGGAACTGACGCAGGGCATGGACTACGTCTTTCACGTCGCGGGCATCAAAGGTTCCATCGACGTGACCAAGAGCAAGCCGGCCAGTTTCTTTGTGCCGCTGCTGATGATGAACACGAATATGCTCGAGGCGGCGAGGGTCTGCGGTGTCAAGAAGGCCGTCTACACGAGTTCCATTGGGGCCTATCCCAGTGCAGAAGTGTTTAAAGAATCGGATGGTGATGACGGTCCCCCGATGGATATGTTTCCCGGATGGGCCAAGCGTATGGCCGAAATGCAAGTCCAGGCCTATCGAATTCAGTACGGCCTGGAGAACTTCGCGGTAGTCCGTCCCTGCAACGTGTACGGTCCGGGCGACAACTTCGATCCCAACAACGCCATGGTCATTCCCTCACTGATGCATCGTATCCATCGCGGGGAAAATCCTCTGCGAGTGTGGGGAGATGGTTCGGCGGTCCGCGATTTTGCCTATAGCGAGGATGTCGCTGAGGGTGTCATTCTCGCGCTCTACCATGGTACCCAGGGGCGCTACGTGAACCTGGGCAGCGGACGCGGGTACACGATCCGGGAACTGGTGGAGACACTAAGTCGCGTCATTCCGTTCAATTATGAGTTCGATACGACGAAATCATCCGGGTTTCCCCGCCGCGTCATGGACATCTCGCTGGCCCGGGACATGCTCGGGTACGATCCCCAGACCTCTCTGTCAGAAGGACTGAAGAAGACGTGGGAATGGTTTGTCGCGAACCAGGATGAATATCTGAGCCGGAAGAACTACTTCGCTGAGGCAGGTGTGTAGATGCAAGTACAGACGACAAAACTTGAAGGTGTCCTGCTTATTCAGCCTCCCACGGTTTTCGAGGATTTCCGCGGCACCTACGTGGAAACCTACAACGAGCAGTTGTACCGGGACAACGGCATTGACGTGGACTTCATTCAGGACGACATCTCGGTCTCGGACCGGCACGTTTTGCGCGGCATTCATGGCGATGCGGAAACGTGGAAGCTGGTCTCGTGCCTGTACGGGAAGTTCTATCTTGTAGTCGTCAACGGAGACAAGGAATCCAAAGACTACGGCCGGTGGCAGGGGTTCACGCTGTCGGAACACAACCGGTTGCAGGTCCTGATCCCGCCCAAACACGGCAACGGGCACGTTGTCATGAGCGAACGAGCCATTTTTCATTACAAGCAGTCGACGTACTACCACCCGAAAGGCCAGTTCACGATTATCTGGAATGATCCGGAATTCAAGATCTGGTGGCCGGTTAAGCAGCCCATCATCTCTCGGAGAGATGAAGTCGGCCATTGTGTAGAGTAGTTGGGGATACTATGTTCAAGGAACGGAGAGTGCTGGTGACGGGCGGGGCTGGCTTCATTGGCTCCCGTCTGATTGCACGACTGGCTGGCATGGGCGCCTGGGTTCGGGCCACGCTTCATGAAAAGGACGCCATTGTTCGGGATGACCGTGTCGAGTACATGCGTGGCGATTTGACAAGTGCCGACGACTGCGTACGTGTCTGTCGGGATATGGAATACGTCTTTCTCTGTGCGGCCAACACATCCGGCGCCGCGGTGATGGAGAAGACGCCGTTAGTGCATCTGACGCCCAACCTGATCATGAACGCCCGGATGTTGGAGGCGGCGTACGCGGCGGGGGTGAAGAAGACGCTGTTCATCAGCAGCAACACGGTTTATCCCGTCTCGGATGACCCGGTGAAGGAAGCTGATGTTACAAACGAGTTTTTCGAGAAGTACTTCATCGTGGCATGGATGAAGCGCTTCACCGAGATCATGTGCGAGATGTACGCCACGAAGATCAAGAAACCCATGCAGACGGTCGTCGTTCGTCCCGCCAATGCCTATGGTCCGGGCGACAAGTTCGATTGGGAGACCTCGCACGTCTTGCCGGCCATGATCCGTCGGGTGGTCGAACGTCATGATCCCATCCGCGTGTGGGGCGACGGCAAGGATGTCAAGGACTTCATCTATGTGGATGATCTCGTGGAGGGCATGCTGCTGGCGATGGAGAAAATCGACAGTTTCGACCCCATCAACCTAGCCAGTGGCAGGGAGTATTGCCTGCGTGATATCCTGGACGTGATTATCAAGCTCGACGGCTACACCGACGCCCAGGTCGAATACGACACCAGTAAACCGACGATGATTCCGAAACGCCTCATTGACCCGTCAAAGGCGAAGCACTTGCTGGGCTTCGAGGCGACGACCACTATTGAAACCGGTCTGAGGCAGACCATTGATTGGTATAGGAGCACCCTATGATTATCACTCATACCTCCTCCAAAGCCTCGCTACGCGACCTCGAAGCTGCGCATCAGTCGGGCAGAGGGACCGGCCTGGCCGAGTTACACGCCGAGTGTGTTGAAGCGGCGGGAGCCACCGAGAGCCAGCGACTCGTGCAGGAGCACGGCATGGTCATCACCCGCACGCCGTTTAGGATATCGTTCTTTGGCGGGGGGTCGGACTATCCGGTCTTCTATCGGGAAAACGGCGGGGAGGTCTTGAATACGACCATCAACCAATACTGCTACATTACTTGTCGGCACCTGCCCCCGTTCTTTGACTACAAATATCGGATCCGCTATTCCAAGAGCGAATTGACGAATACCGTCGATGAAATCGAGCATCCCTCGGTCAGGGAATGCCTGCGGTTCTGCGGTATCGAGCACGGGGTCGAGATCGTGCACACCAGTGATATCCCGGCCATGTCTGGGATCGGATCGAGTTCTTCCTTCACGGTTGGCCTGCTGCAGGCGCTTTACGCCCTGAAGGGGGAGATGGTCACCAAACGACAGTTGGCGTTCGATGCCATCCATATCGAGCAGAACATCATCGGCGAGAGCGTCGGTTCCCAGGACCAGACCGCCGCGGCGTTCGGCGGCTTTAACCACATGGAGTTCGGGGGAAGAAACGACGGCATTTTCGTTCAGCCTGTGGTCTTGCCCCGGGAGAAGCTGAGGTATCTCCAGGACAACCTGCTTTTCTATTTCACGGGTTTCTCCCGATATTCGTCTGAGATCGCCACCGAGCAGGTGCGAAATACCCAACAGAAGCTGTCGGAATTGCGGCGGATGCGCGAGATGGTTCCGGAAGCCCTGGACATCTTGCGGGGTCCGATCCAGGGCTATCATGAATTCGGCCGACTGCTGCACGAATCCTGGATGCTCAAGAGAGGGCTCACGGAACTCATCTCCAACAGCAAGATCGACGAGATCTATGAGACGGCCATCCGGGCCGGCGCCCTCGGTGGGAAGTTGTGCGGCGCCGGGGGAGGCGGATTCTTCCTTTTCTTCGTGCCGCCTGAGAACCAGCGGCGGGTCAAGGAAGCTCTCCGCCGACTCCTGCTGGTGCCCTTCCGATTTGAGAACCTTGCCTCGCACATCGTCTTCTATGCCACGTGATACACCGGGAACCTATGAGGATAGGCAATGAGAAATCTCGATTCTCAACCAACATTTTCCATCATATCAGTGATAAAGAACGTCGAAAGCCGGCGTGTGTTCTTTCGTCGATGTGTGGAAAGTGTCTTGAAACAAACGTTCGGTGACTTTGAGTTTATCATACAAGACGGTGGGTCGACAGACAACACGATCGGTATTCTTTCCGAGTATGATGACAAACGCATCCTTATTCAATCTGAGCCAGACTCAGTACATGCAGAAGGGATGTTTCGCGCCCTAAATAGGTGTCGTGGGAAATATGTCGGGTCCTGCTGGTCAGATGAAGAACTGCTTCCCAATGCACTCGAAAAGGCCCTGGATGTATTTAAGAAGAATCCACACATGGCGGCCTTCTATGGCAATTATTGGCACGTGGATGAGAACGGCGACAGAAGCGGACCACTTGTTCCCAAGCATCCATTTTCCATCGAAGCGTACGCCTGCCAGGACATGGTTCCTCCCTTCTGTTCTTCCTTTTTCTCCCGCGAAGCCCTCGAACGGGCGGGGATACACGATCACCACTGGCGTTACGGCATCGGGGAGTTTGAATTCTGGGTTCGACTGGCCAACGTGGGGCCGATCCTGTATGTTCCCAGTGACTTCAGCTATTTCGGCAGGCACTCGCAATCCGACACGAGCACCGTGGCGCTGTACGACCGATTGGTACGAGAGCGAGAGCGGGTGATGCCGGAGCTATTTCGTGAGAACAAGGTCCTGAGGGACGGCAACGTTAGCGTTGAGCAGGCGATTGCCGGCAACTACGTTTGGGGGGCCAGTGGGGTACTCAACATCGAAGGGCCGTCCGAGAAATGTGAGTACTTTATGCAGCAGGCCGAGCGGTATGCCCCGAAAAGCCCTCAGTTGGCGAGGCTGAGGAACAGGATACGCGAAGCGCCCCCAACTCAATCTGCGAGCAACGCGTGCTCTCCCGCGATCCGGAAAGACTCTTCAATGCCTCCTTCAGGAGAATTTGCTCGTTGGCTCAAGGTTCTGGCCTCGATGGACAACCGCCTGTACTACCGCGACCAGTCTCCTGAGACTCTGGCGGCCTTGTGTTCTCTGGCCCACGATTTCGATCCCACGGTGATTGTCGAACTCGGCACCCTGGGGGGACTGTCTCTGCGAACCTGGCGGGCCGGCAGCGAGCGGGCCCGCGTCGTCGCCATCGATCTGAGCTTTGCCAAACTCGCCGAGACCCGCCGTGTTCTTCCGCTGGATCTGTCCCGCGTGACTCTCCTGGAGCAAGATATCCTCAAGACGGATTTCGGCGCCCTGTGGACGGCCCAGGACAGGGTGGTCCTCTTTGTCGACGCGCACGATCTGCCCAACGTGCCGATTATGGAGCACGTGCTCACAAAGGCTCTGCCTTCGCTGCCCGACGGAAGCTTGGTCGTTGTGGATGATCTGTGGTTTAGCGAACAGAGATTGACGCACGACAATGCCAGAGGCTTTCTGGAAAACCATGTCGTCGAGGAGATTGACGAACTGCAGTGCTTCAATGGACACTACGCTCCATACCACGAAGGTGGCTCGTTCATGGGTTTTGCCGAGGTGATTCCGCTCCTCGAATTTGTCAATAGACACGGCATCAAGCTTGTCCACGACAGAGGGGACAAGCACGCGTACTTTGCATGGAAGAGAGACGACTTGTCGCAGCATCGAGGACACGTTGGGCAGGATCCCGTCGAACTCGATAAGTGTCGCGGCGCCGTGCTGTACAACCCATTGGAGTCCGTGCCCGTATCTGGGCCGCTGCGCGAGATAGTGCGTCGCATCGCTGCGGTCTATCCCCAGGGTAAGACGAAGCAGGTTGCCCAGAGCCTCCAGCCGCTCGTCGTCCAGCATCCCCACGACCAGGGATTGTGCTATGCCTTCGCGGTCTGTCTGGCCAGGTTGGGCATGCTTTCACAGGCCAAGGACGTTCTTGAGGGTGGTTCGACCGACTCCAACCACCCGCGCTATCAGCGGCTCCTTGACGAACTCGTCCGACGTGTCGAACCGTCTGAGTCACATCGGCCTCTTCAGCCCCAACCGCCGACGGACGAGCAGGGCATGACCATCTTTGCTATGCCCAAGCCCTTCGCCGGCCACATCGCCACCATTCAGAAGAATGCCATTCGAAGCTGGGCGAGGCTCAGGCCCATGCCGGAGATCATCCTCTTCGGCGACGAACCCGGAATCAGGCAGATGGCCGAAGAGATCGGCGCTCACCATATTCCGGAAATCAGCCGCAACGAATTCGGCACGCCTCTGGTCGACAAGCTCTTTCAGGCCGCCGAGGGCCACGCGTCGCATGCGGTTATGGCTTATGTGAACGCGGATATGATCCTCTTTCAGGATTTCGCCGAGGGTGTGCAAAGAGTGCGGACCGGTTTGTCCGATTTCCTTCTTATCGGCCAACGCTGGGACATTCCGCTCTTCGATGAAATCGACTTCGACCGGCCCCAGTGGCAGGCAACGCTCCAGAGGCAAATGCAGGAAGACGCCATGATCCATCCTGAGTCTGGCTTGGACTACTTCGTCTTTCGCAAGGGCTTGTGGCCGACGATTCCTCCATTCGCTCTCGGGCGAACCGTGTGGGACAATTGGCTGGTCATGGACCCCCATAGGCGTGGTGTTCCGGTCGTCGATGGCACCGAATGTATCACTGCGGTGCATCAGGACCACGATTACGGACACATGGCGGGGGGGCGGCAGGAGGCCTGGACCGGGGTGGAAGCGGCACGAAACCGTGCGCTGGCCGGCGCGACGGACGGTTCCGGCCGTACCTCCGGAGCCACCTACGCTTTGAACAAGGAAGGGGCACTGGTCAAGGTACAGCCGCGCGAGTCCTGGTGCAGTACCGCGGTGTACAAAGACGAGCGGAGTGCCTGGTTGGTGAAGCAGGCAAACAGTCTAATTGCCATCGACAAGAAGGAACTGGCCGCCTGCAAGTGCGAGGAGGCGTTGGTGGTTCTGCGACATCTGCTCTCACTGAAGCAACGCGGATATCCGCAGGTCAACTCCTTGGATCCTACCGTTGTCGCCCAGCGATACCTGAGTTGCCACACCCTGCTCGCCCAGTGCTATCTGAAGATGGGACGCTACGATCAGGTGGCGGCAACCTACACGCGGCTCTTGGAGAATTGTCTCGTACAAATTCCGCAAGCTGCGCGAGATGATATCGTACGATTGCGGGATCAGTCTGACCGCCTGTCGCATCAGCATCAACCGTCGGTGAGTCCGCCCGCCGCGGGGCGGCATCAGGATATCGGGGCGGGGACAACTCCGCAACCATCTCGATGCGAGGAGGACACCCTGAGCCGCCGAATCCACGGTGAGTTCAAGCAGGCCAATCATGCAATTTGTGGGTTAGAGGCAGCAGTTCGTCATGACCTCGGGGCTACAGACGAATCTGTCCATGAGAAGGTGTTACGTCGGCCCGACGTCGAGTGCCTGACGCAGGAGCACGGTGGGGGCGCACAGGATGCGGGCTATCATCTTCAAGGGCCTTGTGCCGGATCGCTGCGCGGTGTGAACCCGCTGGACGAGATTGCCATCAAGCACGGCACGGACAAGAGCTCTGTCGGGCATGACTACATGAGGTCGTACTACCGATATTTCTCTGCACATCGGAAGCGGCCTCTGAAGATACTTGAGATCGGGATTAACCGCGGGTGTTCTCTAAAGACCTGGCATGAATTCTTCCAGTGCGCCGAGATCTTCGCCGTGGACATAGACCCGGCCTGCCGAGCATTCGCAGGTGATCGAATCCATGTCTTCATTGGAGACCAGACTGATCCTGTGTTCTTGCGGTCGGTCGTGGATGCCGCTGGAGGTTCCTTTGATATTGTCATTGACGATGGGGGCCACTTTGTCGTTCAACAGATCACGAGCTTCAATGTTCTCATGCCCTATGTTGCGCCTGGCGGCATCTACGTCATTGAGGATCTTCACACCTCCTATTGGCAGAGTTTCGGTGGAGGGCCGGACAAGCCCGATACCGCCGTCGGTTTTCTAAAAGGACTGGTGGACATTGTCAATCGCCATGGCAGAAAGGGCAAGGGAAGCTTGCCCCAGGCCTGGCTTGCGGCGGATCAAGCCGAAGAGGACTGTCCGGCCAAGGAGATTGAGTCGATCGAGTTCTGCCGGAGCATTTGCTTTATGGTTAAGAGAGCTTCGGGCTCACCCTCGGATCGAGCTGTAGAAAACCTTGGCAAGGTGACTTTGCCAAAAGACAGTCATGTGACTGCTCCGGTCAGCGACGCATCGATCCCATGTGTTTCGCCATCGGGCTGTTCCCAGCAGGCCGTCCCAAAAGTATCCGTCGTTCTGGCCTGCCACAATGCGCAGCAGTTCCTTCCGGAGTGTCTCGACAGCATCCTCAGTCAGACCATGGGGGACTGGGAATTGCACGTTCTCGATGATGGAAGCACGGACGGCACGCGGCGCATTATCGAAGACTATGCCAGTCGCGATGTGCGGATCGTACCTTATTATTGTGATGACAACAGCGGGCCGTATGTCCGGCGCAACTTTGCCATCGAGCGGGCCCGGGCGCCATTCATCGTAGTCCAGGACGCCGACGATATCATGTGTCCGGACAAGTTGGAGCGGCTCCATCACGCGATCTCGCAAGACGAACGCCTCGGAGTCGTCGGTTCGTTCTATCGTATGTTTCTCGACGAATACCTGGGCACCGATCATGCTGAAGACGTGACGCTGAGGACCGGGCATGAACAGATCCTCGAAGACTATCGCAAGAGCGCTATATGCGATTACTCCTGGCACGGTTCCGCCATTATCCGGAAACGCCTGTTCGAAGAGATTGGTCTCTATGATGAGAACCCCTTTAGTTCGGATTCCTTCTGGCTGGCCAAGGCGGCGGAATATGCATGTCGGAGCGATGAGATTCGATTGAAGAACATCCCGGAGTTTCTTACCTTGCGGAGAATGCGCGCCGACTCGCAGACCGGCAGTCTGCCTTCGTTCGATCCTCGCGGCCGCAGGGCCATCTTCAGGGACTACCGCAGAAGCGAGTTATCCGAGGTGACCCAGAAGCTCGATTCTGATCCGACCACCGATGTCAAGGCGGAACTGCGGAAGAGTGTCTGTGACGATTTTGTCCAGAAACATGGACATCTCTTCGAGACTTGGGAGAACCGACCACTGACCAGTGAAATCGTGGATGGTTTTATCGCGAGGATCTTCTCTCAGTTTGCCCAAGGCCAATTCGTGCGATGCATTGTTACGTGTGGGGTTGTGGAGCGACTGACGGAGGGAATCGCCCAAGCCGTCCGGTGTTACGATCTTGTCAGAGGCTTGGCCTATTTCGCTCTTGGCCTGCCCGAGAAGAGTCGCGAGTACCTGGAACAAGAGGTTCGCGTTCATGGCACGACAATTGCGAGCGAGGTCTGCGTACAGTATCTGGCTCGATGTGACGTTCAATGGACCCGGCCGGATCGTCTTGCCTTTGTGCAAGACTTCGTCTCCGGCACTAAGCCGGTGCGGTCAACGAGAACTGATTCACCGTCTGTGACGTGCATCGCGGAGCGCCGAAGCAGTCGCGAGGTGGAACTCTCTGTTATTGTGCCCGACGTTGCCGACGTGTCGCTGTGGACCAAGTGGATTGCCGCACTGAATGCGCAGACGGAAAAGGACTTCGAAGTGATTGCGCTCAGTCGCAGCGGGCACGCGAACGAACACATGGCGCTGATGGAGGCAGGGAATTTCGGCTTTGTGGTCCTGCAGGCGGGAAATAGCATGGGCCCCTGGCAACACAAGAACGCAGCGGTCGGTTACGCCCGCGGCCGGTATGTCGCGTTTCTGGGAGAGTCGGTGTTGCCCGAGCCTGATTTCGTGCAGAACGTAGTCGGTCAATTCCGCGAGAACGACATCAACGGCCTGAGGGGGAGAGTGATCTCGGATTCTGCAACGGCTCCGGCGTGCTTTGACTTGGGATCGGAGGTCTTGTATGCGGCCTGTGATGCCGATGAGATGTGTGTTTTCCGGAAAGACGTCTTTGTCAGCCTGGGCGGGTACGTAGAAGCCCCGTTTGCCCGTGGAGCGATTCAACTATCGTACCGGATCTACACCGACCGAGAGATACCCTCGCGGCCGATTCTCTATTGTCCTGACGTGGTTGTTCGTTACGTCGGTCCAAGTCAGACGCGCGAACGCCTGGTGGACCGATTCGCCATGGAGAATCACTTTTGCATCAACTACCTTCGAGAAGCAGGCCACCTTCAAGACGGCGACGATTACGATGTACTGGCCTTCTTGCGATTTGTTGGGAGCCTGTATTCCCTGTCCGAGCAAACAGACGAAGATCGTTACAGACGGTCGTTGGACAACAGTCTGTTCTTTGAGCGGAGGTTCCCGCGCATTGCGGTTGAGTGGGCGCGGGCAGCCCTGACGTGTCGGCCGGATTCCTTGAAGGCCAGATACGTCGTAGGAGCGTCATATGCCAGTCTGAACCAGCCGGAGCGAGCATGCACATTCTTTGAGGAGGCGCTCCCCCCGCTGGAAGAGCTTCTCGCGTTAAGACGGCTGAATCACGCCAGATCTGACTTCAAAGATTATGCGAATCTCGGTGAGTGCTACGCGGCGAGCTGCACACTCCTGGCTCAATGTTACATGAAGATGGGGCAGTACGAACAGGTCACCGCGGTCTACACGCGTCTCTTGGAGAACCGCAATGTACAAATTATCGAGGCCCAGAGAGAAGACATGAAACGGTTGCGCGATCGGCTGCTCAATTCGTCATGTGGGACGGCACCGCCTGTGCGTCCACCCGTCACACATGAACGGAGGCACACGAGTCCCGAGGTGTTGCCGGGGCAGCGGCCGAACGCGCCGCCGGCGCGTGATAATAAGCCGCCTGCTACGTTGCTGCCTGAACGAGCAGAAACTGCCAACGCCTCTGAACCCGCTGATCCGCACAAAGATGCTCTGGCTGAACTTGAAGCCAAATACAGATCCATACCGGACAATGTGCTGGCCAAGCATGTCACAGCGGTCAGGCTATCCGAACTCTGTCGCAGGATGGGGCAAATCGAAAGGGGCAATGCGTACGCCATCCAGGCCCTGAAGATCAAAAACGGTGCTGCCTTTGAGCAGGCCAAGCGGCACAAGCCGGGCCTCTGCGGCCACAAACCGATGATCGTGGAATTCAATGTTATCGCGCGGTGCAATGCAGGATGCATTATGTGCAACTACGGACCTCACGGGGACGCCCTGGAGTTGGATCGATTCAAGCGTCTCGCGGATGAGCTCCTTCCTACCGCGCGGAAAGCCATGCTGATCGGCGGGGAGGTGCTGCTCCATCCTGACTTCTACGACATGTGCGAGTATGCCAGCCGCTTCGGCGTCTCATTGGGGATGACAACCAACCTGTGTTCTCTCGCGGACCGTCGAGCTGAGGCGATTCGACGTTTCTTCCATGTGGTGAGAGTCTCTGTGAACGGGGCCACCAGGCGAACATACGAATCGATACGAACGCATCTGAGTTTTGACAGGCTCCAGGAGAGCCTGCAGACCCTGGCCGAGATCAAACGACAGAGAGCTGATCTGAAACTCGAGCTGGCGTTTGTCGCGATGAGGCAGAATGTTGCTGAGCTTCCCGATACGATCGAGATGGCGGGACGGTTGGGCTTTGACAGCGTGGCCGTCAGCTTCGTGCAGATCGAGGGCCAACTGATGGTTGATGATTCGCTGCTATTCCACCGGGAGTTGGCGAACCGTTATTTCGACCTGGCTCGGCACAAAGCTGAGGCATTCGGGCTACGCCTCGACATTCCAGACAACTTTGATGTGACCCGACAGCCGTTTCTCGCTCCCGAAGTGCCGACCGTCGGGCACGAGCAGTGCCTTAGGCCGTGGCAAAGGGTTAGAGTGCTCACCAACGGCGATGTCATACCCTGCTGTCATCTCCACAGTCTGCCCATGGGGAATGCCTTCGCAGACCCATTCGAGCAGGTCTGGAATGGCCCGAAATACGCGGAACTCAGGGAGGCCATTGCCGGCAGCAGCGAGCGTTTGCCTGGGCGATGCAAGCACTGTCAAATACTGCTGGAGCGAACGGATTCCAACGATGCGATGCTGCACATTAGTCCCGGCCTTCTGCCTGCCATGAAGCAGCGTCTTGAAGAAGCGGCGCCGGAGCAGGTGGCCGATGTCGTTGCTCATGAACCAGACAGCGTCTGTCGTCCGAACGTCACGGTCATCATGGCGTGCCGAGACTGCGAGCAGTTCCTGGCCGAATCCTTGGAGAGTGTCCGCAATCAGAGCATGCAGGAATGGGAGCTGTTCTTGCTCGATGACGCCAGCACCGACGGTACGCGACGAATCATCGAGGAATACGCGCGTCGCGACCCTCGTATCAAGCCGTACTACTTCGACACCAACGCAGGGCCCTACATCCGGCGCAACTTTGCGATTGAGCGAGCTAACACGGACTTTGTTGTCATCCATGATTCCGACGACCTTATGATGGCGACGAAGCTGGAGACTCTGTACAACCAGATCAGCAGGGATGGCCATCTGGCGATGGTCGGTTCTTTCTATCGTAGCTTCTTCGAGGATTTCAAAGGGCTTCAATACACCGATCCTATCGAATTGCCTATCGAACACGAGGACATTGCGGAGAAAGCGCTGACATGGCAGCATGGAGTCAGTCACATCTCAGCGATTATCCGAAGGTCGATGTTCGATCGCATCGGCGGTTACGATGAGAATCCCTTCGCATCCGATGCCTTCTGGTCCGCCAAGCTCGCCGAATATTCTCGGCATGGTCCCAATGTGCGCTTCAAGAACATTCCAGAGTACTTGACGCTGTACAGGGTACACAGTGTCAGTCAGACACAGGTCCTTTCCACGTTCGATCCTCGCAACAGGAGAGTCCGGTACCGCAGTTATTGCGAATGCAAACTGGACGGCGTCCGGAAGAGGATGCAGTCCGCCCCTCAGACGGACATCGGTCAGGAGTTACGCCACTGCACGTGTTCGGATTTTCTGACTCGTTTCAGGGCTCATATCATCCAATGGGAGAATGAGCCGCTCGATCAGCGTGTGATTGCGAATTTGTTGCAGCATGCTGTTGGAGCGTTCAACAGCGGGTATCACGTCAGTTGTGTGAATATTCTCAATGGCGCCGAGACAATGGAACCGGCGATTGCCGTGCGCATTGTGGGCTTTGACCTGCTCAGAGGCATGGCCTTCCTTGCCCTGGACATGCGAGAGCGGAGCGTGGCACACCTTAAGCGGGAGACCCAAAACCACGATAACCCGGGGGCGCAGAAGTTCATTGCAGACGCCATTGAGGCAGAGGCACAGGTGGATGTGTTAGCGTGGTGCCAGGCGCATGCCGAGCAGTACAATCTGGGCTTGAGCGATGCGGTGGCGAGTGTATCGCAGGGCGGTGTTTCTTGTGTGGGTGCAGGGCGAAAATAGGGCTTTGACCTTTAGGAGCAGCCCGGTTCGAACGATAACTACAGGGGTACGGATGGCCTCCATCGGTTTCGTCCTGCTCCTGCAACGAGGTTGAAAGGTAGACTGAAATGGGCGAAATACGGCTCCCAGGGCTTGCGACGGGCATTGACACCAGCGCGTTGATTAGCCAGCTTATGGCTGTCGAGCGGCGTACTCTCAACAAGTACGTGGAACGCAAGAGCACCTGGGACGAACGCAAGACGGCCCTGAGCAGCCTCAAAACCAAGCTGGATGCGCTGAAGAGCGCCGTTGCGGCTCTCTCTGACGCCAGTGCGCTTCGCGCCTACAAGACGGTTTCCAGCGATCCCGATGTCCTGACGGCCGAAGCGTCTGATAATGCATTTGAGGGCAATCACACGGTTGTCATCGACCAGTTGGCCAATGCGGATCGCTGGGTGCACACGGCCGGCAGCAAGTATGCGGAGGACTACGTCGGGGAGGGGACCTTCATCTACACGTACAACCACCAGGAAATTGTCATCACCACCACGGCGGATACCACGCTGGAAGAGCTCGTCGGCCTGATCAACAACGACGCGAATAATCCCGGACTCACGGCCAATCTGCTCTATTACAACGATGCCTATCATCTCGTTCTC
>CAYNQP010000036.1:0-13577 GCA_964399325.1 uncultured Pirellulales bacterium | reverse complement strand
GGAAATCCCAGCGAGCCGTCGCTTGAGCCCGCCAGGATTTCTCCTCGCACACATGTCGTCACGCCGTTGACTTTTTCGTTGACGAAGGGCGACACGCACCTATTATGGGAACGTTTTCATCAGGGGTCGTCGACTTGGCGAGTCCCGTCTGAAGGAGCAGGTGTCAAACGGATGCCGCTGGGGTCTTCCTGCGGCGGCTTCAATCAAACAATGGATGATGAGGTACCAACGAAATGGCTAAAAATGGGAATTCGGGCAATCCAAATTGCGACACGGACAGCTTTCTCTTTACCAGTGAATCGGTGACTATGGGACACCCGGACAAGGTGGCCGATTGCATCTCCGATGCGGTTCTCGATGCGATGCTGGCCCAGGACCCGAGAAGCCGCGTCGCGTGCGAAACGCTCGTGAAGGCGGACATGGTTGTCGTGGCGGGCGAGATCACCTCGAAGGCGATGGTGGATATCGCGCAGGTCGCGCGCGACACTATCAAGGAAATAGGCTACGACGATCCGGAACTCGGTTTTCACTATGAGAATTGCGCCGTCCTGGTGGCGGTCGGGTGCCAGAGCCCGGATATCTCTCAAGGGGTGACCGAGGGCGAAGGCCTGCACAAAGAGCAAGGCGCGGGCGACCAGGGAATTATGTTCGGGTATGCCTGCAAGGAGACGCCCGCCCTGATGCCAATGCCAATCCAATTGGCCCACAAGCTGACGCTCCAGCTTGAGAAGATACGGCGGACCAGGAAGCTGCCCTGGCTGCGTCCCGACGGCAAGAGCCAGGTGACGGTCGAATATGAAAACGGCAAGCCCAAGCGCATTCACGCCGTGGTCGTATCCACGCAACATGGCCCAAACGTCACGCACCGGAAGCTGCGAAACGCGATCATCGAGAAGGTCATCCGGCCGGTGCTGCCGGCGCGTCTCGTCGACAAGGACACCAAGTTCCACGTCAATCCCACGGGCCGATTCGAGATCGGCGGGCCCAAGGGCGACTGCGGCCTGACCGGACGCAAGATCATAGTGGACACCTACGGGGGATGGGGACGTCACGGCGGCGGCGCCTTCAGCGGCAAAGACCCGACCAAAGTGGACCGGACCGCCTCATATATGGCGCGCTACGTCGCCAAAAACATCGTTGCGGCCGGCTTGGCCGACCGCTGCGAGGTCCAGCTCTCGTACGCCATCGGCGTAGCCGAGCCGATCTCGGTACTGGTCGACACCGAGGGCACGGCCCGCATCAGTGAGAAGAAGATCAGCAAGATCGTCAGAGACATCTTCCCGCTCACTCCCAAGGCCATGGTGGACCACCTGAAGATGACCCGGCCGATCTTTGCCCAAACCGCTCATGGCGGCCATTTCGGTCGAGATCTGCCCGACTTCACCTGGGAAAAGACCGACATGGTCGAGCGACTGCAGAAAGCCGCCGGCCTCAAACCCAGGAAGTAGAAACTCACACGGTTTACCTCATAAGGAAGGCCCGGCACGCTGCCGGGCCTTTTTCATGGGCCCGCCAGGAAACACACATTTTGTGTACGCGTGGCAATTCTCTGTAAGTCCAAACGGCGGTGCGAGTCTAATATGGCAGCCATGGCAGAAAGACTTCAGGAGCAGGCCCTGGTGGAGCAGTTCCGCCGGGGAGACGATGCCGCGTTCGACCGCATCGTGGAGAGACATGGGGCCGAGATCGCGGCCCTGGCCAATCGTTTGCTCGCCTGGCCCCAGGATGTGGACGACGTCGTCCAGGATGTGTTCGTCTCGGCTTTCACCGGCCTCAAGCGGTTTCGAGGCCACTGTCGCCTGCGAACATGGCTCTTTACCATCACCCTCAACAAGTGTCGCACCTACCGCTACCGGCGTCTCTTCCGCCGGCGCGAGGTCGCGATAGACGACGAAGCCCAGCCCTGCTCGGACAACACCGCCGCGACGGGAGTAATGGACGCGGAAAGACTGGCCCACGTCCGGCGCGCGGTTGGAGCACTGCCGCCCAAGTATCGGGAGGTCGTCGTCCTGCGTTACCTGGAAGGGCTTGACACAGACGATATCTGCGAACTGCTCGGGATCACAGCCAACGCCATGCAGGTGCGTCTGAGTCGCGCCAAGAGCCAATTGAAGGACAGCCTGAACGAGCTGATCCAGGAGAAATTATGAACGAGGACAGAATCAGAGAATTGCTTGAGAGCGCAGACCGCGCCGCGGGTCCGCCGTCATACGGCCCAGTCAGCGTCGCCCGGATTCGCAAGCGGGCTCACCGAAGGCGGATGAGGCGGGTCGCATTCCCGCTGGCCGCCGCGGCGGTGCTGTTGCTCGGCCTGAGCATCTGGAGCGTTGGCACCAGGACATCGCAGCCGCCGGTCCCTGAGAGCGAACAGAGAATCGCGTCGCTCGAAGAGCAGGTCAGGCAGTTGCAGACCCAGACGGAGTCGGCCCTGAGACTGGTCCAGGACGTGCTGGCCCAGGAAAGGCAGCAGCAACGGCTCGACGCCCTGGAGACCGAGTTGGCGAGCATCGGCGATCCGAGACAAGAGATGCTCACGCAAGCGGACAAAGCCGCCTTTGTCCTCGTCTACCAGGCGGACCGCTTCTATCGCGAGTTGAAACAGACCCAATCGGCCATCGAGGCCTACGAACAAGTGATCCGCGTGTTCCCCGAGAGCCGCTGGGCCGAGGAGGCCAAGGCCCGACTTGCCAAGATCAAAACCAACGAATCGAACCGGATTTAGAACGGAAGGAGAAACGAGAATGCGAAACACAAGAAACAGCATCATCTGTATCGTCAGTGTGCTGGCCTTGGCCGGCGCGGGAGCACTCGGCAACGAGCAGCCGATATCGGCGACCCAAGCCGCCAGTTGCGTCGTGACGATCACGGTCAATCCGGCCATCATGCCCTTGGAACAGGGCACGGCTGAAAGCCTGATCCGCAGTTCCGGCGTGGCAGGAAGGGCCACACGCGACGTGTTGGGGGTGCCCAATCCAGATATCGCAGTGCAGGTTCTCGAGGGCATTGAGATTGAATGGCTGGCAGAGGGTCCGCAACAGGGCGCGATCACGAAACTATCCGTTCAACTGCCCGAGGGGGTGAAACCTGCCGCGGAGGAATTTCTCAGCGCGATAGTCCGAAATCTGCGCGTCAGTCTCGTGGGCGGGGCTTACAACGGCTGCGAGGACGAACTGGTGAGACTTGTCCGCCAGGCTGAAGGCCGGTATGAGTCCGCCGCCGAGGAGTTGAACGCGTTGCTCGGCAGCGGGACCGACATGAGCCTAGGCCAGGTGGACGTCGATGATCTGGTCATGCAGCGGCGCGAACTGACTCGGAACCTGCAGGACCTCGATATGAATCTGGCCAGCATGGATGCCAGGCGTGAAGCTATCGAGGAACAGATCGCGCGGACGCGCCACGAAATGGACGCGAAACAGGCAGGCGATGAGATTACACGGGAACTGACCAATATCCTGCAGACCAACGAAGAGCTGCTCAGCAATCTGGAGAAGTCGGTGCAGGCGGGACGATCGGCGCTATCTGAGTTGGCCAAGGCCAAAGAGGCGGTGATGCACGCTCGCATCGAGCTGGCTCGACGCCGCGAAGAATTGGCCAAGTCGGCCGGAGGGGGACGGCTGAGCCAGTACAGCGCCGATTTGAGCGAGATGTCCATCAACGCAGCGGAGACCCGTGTCAGGTTGAGGATACTGGGAGAGCGGCTCGCGGCGACGGAGGCGCAATTGAAGCAAGCCTCCAAGTTCGACCCCAAGGCAGCGCGGATTCGCGTAGCGAGAGAGACATTGGATAACGCCGAGCGCAGGGTGAGCGAACTGAGGAGGCGGCTGGTCGACCTTGAGCCCCCTATCGTAGCAGTAATCGGAGCCAATTGAGGCTGCCGGCATTCCGTTTGCAGTGACGCCGTGAGGGCACGCTACGAACGCGTCGGGGGTTTGCCTATGCAATTCTCAGGCATTCTCCCGATGGCAACGCCCCCTTCGCTCAGCTATCCTCTTGGGGAAATGGCCAACCCGATAATCAAGCCGGAAAGGGATTGCTGATGGCGACAGGACAATCACGAAGAAACGTGCTCAAAGCCGGATCGCTCGCGCTTCTGGGCATGGGCGCAACAGGGCGAATTGAGGCCGCGACCCAGCCGCCCTCGGCTGGAATCGCCCCCGAGGGCGGGGGTGCCACATACACCCTGCCTCCGCTGCCTTACGGCTACGATGCCCTTACGCCGCTGTACGACGAGAAGACGCTGAGAATCCACCACACCAAGCACCACGCCGGGTATGTCCGAGGGCTCAACCGCACACTGGACAAACTGGAGACCGCCCGCAAGTCCAACGACTACGGCTCGATTAAGGCGCTCAGTCGCGACCTGGCCTTCAACGGCAGCGGCCATGTCCTGCACTCATTGTTTTGGAACTCCATGAGTCCAGCCCAGCCCGACGTCCCGGATGGCTTGGCCGGGCACCTGACCAAGAGCTTTGGCTCTGTGGAAGCCGCGAAGAACCAGTTTGCCGCCGCGACGAAGGCGGTGGAAGGCAGCGGTTGGGGATTGCTCGTTTACGAGCCTATCGCCGAGAAGCTCCTCGTCCTGCAAGCCGAAAAACACCAGAACCTCACTCTCTGGAACGCAACGCCCCTGCTGGCGTGCGACGTGTGGGAGCACGCGTATTACCTGCAATACGCCAACGATCGCGGCACGTGGGTGGACACTTTCATGAAGATGGCCAACTGGCCCTGCGCCGCGGCGCGGCTCCAAGAAGCCAGAAAGGCCATGACCATGTAGGGGCGAATAATCATTCGCCCTACCCCCGATTCCGATGGATGTCACTTTCGCCGCTTGAGGCGAGCCTGGACATTCTCTGAGGTCAACTCCCGCAGAGCGTCGGCAGCGATCCAGCGGGCGGCCTTGGTGTTGAGCACGCGGATTTCCCGGGCGGTTTGGATGGCAAGCTTGTTCAGACGCCGGTTGCGTTTGCCGATCTGGCGCAGGGCCCAGTTGACGCCCTTCCTGACGAAATTGCGGTCGTCGTTGGCCTGCTGCTTGATGTAGGGCAGGAATCTCTCGAAGCATTCGTCTGGCGCCTTCTTGTCGTGGACCGCCAGGGCCGCCATCAGGACGAAGCCCGCCCTCTTGACGTACTCTTCATCGCGCCGGGTCCACTCAATGGCCTTGCTCCAGGCACAGGGGGTCTTGTCGAAGAGGCAGCCGCAGGCCGCATCGCACACGGCCCACGAATTGAAGTCCTTGGCCCAGCGCTCCATCTGCGCTTGCGTGACCTCGGCGAGGTCGTCGATCAGCGTTGCCAGGAGGCGGGCATCGTGAATGCCGGTCCGCCACAACTGGGCGGCGAGCGTGTGGTCCGTGCCAATTTTTTTGGCTAGCTTTCGCAGCGCAGGAGGGAGACACCCAAGATGTTGCGGACATTGACCCCGAACCGAGCCGCACCCTCGACCGCCTTAGGATTGCCCAAGGACTTGAGCCGCTCGACAACCGTCTGGACCGTTTCTCCAGCCGCCATGCTTGGGTTCGCAGAATCGCTTAATGCTTGAAGTGGCGTTTGCCGGTGAAGACCATCGCGATGCCGTGCCTGTCGGCGGCGGCAATGACCTCGTCGTCCTTCTTCGAGCCGCCGGGCTGGACAATGGCCGCGATGCCGGCCTTGGCTGCATTATCGATATTGTCGGGGAACGGGAAGAAGGCATCGGACGCCATCACCGTGCCCTTGGCCTCATCGCCGGCCTGCTTCATGGCCAGCAGACCCGACTCGATCCGGTTCATCTGGCCGGCGCCGACACCGAGAATTCGCTTGTGCTTGGCCAGGATGATCGTATTGCTCTTGGTGTGCTTGGCGACGAGCCACGCCATGCGCAGATCGTCGAGCTGTTCGGGCGTGGGCTTGGTTTGGGTCGGATAGGTCAGGACATCAGGCTCCCAGCCGACGAGATCGCGTTTTTGCAGCAGCAGTCCGCCGATGATGCAGCGAACGTCATATTCGGCCGTAGCGATCCCGGCGCGATCGATCGAGCCGGTTTCGATGAGACGGACCCGGCTGCCCCAGGTCTTCAGAGTCCGGATAATCTCCACGGCGTCATCGTTGTACCTCGGTGCGATGATGACCTCCGCAAAGAACCCGCTGGCGCCGAGTGCCTTGCCGAATCGGCTGTAAGACTCCATGATCGTTCGGGCCAGCTCGACATCCACGTCTCGATTGAGCGCGATGATCCCACCAAAGGCGCTGACCACGTCTCCCTCATAGGCCTTGCGATAGGCCACGCAGATGTCGTCGTCGATGGCGCAGCCGCAGGGATTAAGGTGCTTGACGACCACGGCAGCGGGTTCATCGAACTCCTTGACCAGTTCGAAGGCCGCGTTGGCATCGAGCAGGTTGTTGAAGCTGATTTCGGTGCCGCCTTCCAGGAGCTTTCCGTTGCAGATCGACGGTTCGCCGCTGGGCGCAAGCTTGTACAAGGCCGCCGTCTGATGGGGATTCTCGCCATAACGAAGCGATTTTTCCTTCGTCAGGGCGAGAGACACTCGAGCCGGGTACTCAACGCCCGCTTTGGCGTTGAGATACTTGGAGATCGCGGCGTCATAGGTAGCGGTCAGGCCGAAGGCGGCGCGCGCCAATTCGCTTCTCAGATTGCCGCCAACAGCGCCGTTGCTGCCTCGCATTTGCTCGACGACCCGCGCATACTGATCGGGGCTCGTCACCACGGTGACGAACTTGTGGTTCTTGGCCGCCGAGCGGATCATGCTGGGCCCACCGATATCGATGTTCTCGATGGCCTCCTCCAGCGTACAGTCCGGTTTGGTGACGGTGGCCTCGAAAGGATAGAGATTGACGCAGACCAGATCGATCGGCTCGATGCCATGCTGGGCCATCGCGTCGGTATGCCCCTTCTTGTCCCGCAGACCCAGCAGCGCCCCGTGGATCTTGGGGTGAAGGGTCTTGACCCTCCCGTCCATCATCTCCGGGAAACCCGTAACCGAATCGATGCTCACGACTTTGACCCCGGCATCCGCGAGCTGCTTGGCGGTGCCACCGGTGCTAATGATCTTGATGCCGAGTTGCGCGAGCGCCTTGGCAAAATCGACGACCCCAGTCTTGTCGGAAACGCTAATCAGAGCAGTCTTGATCGTGATGTCCATCTCAACTCCTTCTCCTTTGCGGTGCTGTTTGCCCCTCTTGGGCCCATATCCAGTTGCATGATAGTGCGCGGCGAGTCACACCCTAGGGAACCGGCCTCAGGCAGGCGACGTGACCCCGCTCGTCGGCAACGTAGATGTTGGCATCGGCCGCATTGCCGGCGTGCTTTGTCACCGACGAGAAATTCAGCGAGTAAAGTGGCTTGCCCGCGGCGTTGTCCATGACGACCAACGTGTTGAACTTGGTGGTGACATACGCCCTGCCGCCGGCCTCCGCCAACAGATCGACTCCCTCCGGCAGGAACCACAGGGGCTGGCCCGACCGCTTGTCTATGGCGGTCAAACCGCGACCGAGGGCATACTGATAGACCGCCGTCGCGGTGACGCGCGGCTCCCGGTCGAGAATCGCTTCTGTCTGGTATCTCCAGATCATATCCGCCCTGGACGCACTCACCATGTCCACCCGGTATACCTGCGTATCTTTACTGGCAAAGAAGAACGAGCGCCCGTCCCGCACAACCGGACCGGCCATCGCTTCGGCGGCGTCGAATTGCCACAGCTTCTTGGGGGCATCTGCCGCCAGGGCAATCAGGTTGCCGGCGTCGGTGCCCAAGACCACCATGTCCTCATCGGCCAGGACCGAGGTAATCAGCGAATTGTTGGCGGCCGCGGCCTGGAAGATCCGGACCATGTCCTCTGCGCGAAACGCGTGAAGCCGCCGGTCGGCCGCGCTGACATAGAAGAACTGGCTGTTTCGCACGGGTGCGGCGATAATGCTCAGCTCGAGATCGCTGATCCGTTGCTGAGCGCCGCTGCTTCTATCGAGCTCCACGAGCTGGTTTTCGACCACGGTGACCAGGCGATCCTGGTGCGCGGCCCATCCAAGTATAGGAAAGCCCGCCGGGGCGACGAGACGGCCAAAAACCAGATCTCCGTCCTCTCTGTTGATCGACCACACGTAGTTCTGCCTGGAGCGCATATACAGCCGGTCATCCAGGACAATCATCGCGTCGAGCTGCTCGCCCTTCTTGACCGCGAGAGTCTCCTGCCAGACGAGATGGAGTTGGGCCTGGCTCAGCATGTCTTTGGAGAGAGGCCAGGATGAAACCTCGGCAGCCGGAACATCCATCGGCCAACTCCCAAGAAGACAGGCAACCAGAAGCAGCCACACGCTCTGTGGCGATATTCTTCGCATTTTCCATACCCTCGTAAAAAGAGAATCTTCGGTAGTTGTAGGGCCGGCCGTCAACCCGTGCATGGGGCAAAAACCTACCTCACCCATACCGACCCCGGTCACAATATCGTCCTCAACTCCAATCGGGGGAGAGTGCTAATCATCTACTCCTACGGTAATTCGACGTACTCGGCCAGATCGATGTGGTGCTCGGCCTCGAACTTCTGCATCTGCTCGATGCGCTCGATATCGTCCTGAATTCGATGAGCCAGCTTGAAAATGTAAGGTTTACCGACCAGGCGATTACGCAGATCGTCAAGCATGGGCTCCCACGAGCCGCCGTACAACTGAGCCTTCAGAGCCACGAGCATTCTGTGCTCGGCACTCAGACTGCTGACATAGTCGGTGACAGCCTTGTCGATGCTCTCTTCCGCACTATTGTTGGTGCTTTGGGCTGGCTCAGGCATAAATGGCAACCTCGCCGTCTCGGCACACATCACGCCGGGGCACGTCAGGGGAATCGTAACGCTCCTCGCGAGAGAATTCAACAGATTTTCCCAAACTCACTGAGATAATCGCTGTCGGGCTTGTCCATCTTCAAGCAGCAAGCAGTCTTCACAGGGGGCGCCACAGCAAGGCTGCCTGGCCCAGCCCCTCTCGGACGGGGAAGTTCGTGACAGTCGCTCAGTGGCTCGACGGCACATTGCGACACTGATCAAAGAATGGCGTGGTCTGCGTCTGGACACAGTGGGCCGCGTAGAGATACATGGCGGCCGACCAGGTCTGCCAATCCTCGCCCTGGGGCGTGCCGTCCTGGGCTCGATGCCACTCGTTGAAGCCGAATTCGACCTGGGCCGCGCGCGGCTGACGAATCAACTCGGTCAGAGCCAGCAGCCGTCGTTCGGCCAGCCGGTACCGCCGGGCGGCAACGAGGGCCGCGATATAAAAGCCGCAAATGAAGGGCCAGACCCCACCGTTGTGGTACTCTCCCGGCTGATTGTATTTGTGGTACCGCGGCAGCCAGTCCGGGTCCTCCGGCCGGATATACGGGAAGAAGTTGGGAGGCAGCTCAACCGCAAGTTCCTCGTTCTTCCTCAACGCCGCACATTCGGTCTCGATCCAGGTCACCAGATGGCTGGCGCGCGTGGGGGAGGCAAGCCCCGAGAGAATGGCCAAACTGTTTCCCAACAAATCGAAGCGTTCGCTTCGGTAGACCTTATACGACCACATCGCATAGTACGGCTTGTACCGCAGGGTCAACCCCTCGTGGACGTGGCGATGCTGGCGTTCACCCGTGATGGTGAAGCGCCCCATCATCTCACGAAGCGCGGAGGCCCGCTGATCTTGTCCCAAGAGACGTAGCGCGGCGTAAAGAACGGTGTTGACGTACAGCCCGTAGCCCAGGACCCATTGCTCGTCGCGCCAGTCGCTGGTCGGCAATTGCGCGACGAGGATGCGGTCCGACGGGCTGCGGTACTGCATCCAGGTCAGGGACTTCTGAACGGCCTCGTCCAGAAAGTCGTTCTGCCCTGTGACCGTTCGCAACAGCGCCACGGCCAGCAGGAACAGCGGCGTCGTATCGCTGGCCCCGCGATCATCCGGATCGTGCACGAGCGAAGGAATGTGCCCCAGCGGCGTCTGATTCGTGGCCAGGACTTCAAGGACATGACGCCATGCCTTGAGGAGCCTGGCGTCGTCAGCAACAAGCACGCCGAGAGAGGCAATCATCAGGTCGCGCGTGTACGGTTCGGGGTAGCCCCACCCGGCCGTTCGGGGCAGGCGACGGAACGGGCCGTGAAGGTTGTGCAGCAGAACTTCCACAGCGGCGGCTTTCGCACGATCGATGAGCTTCCAGTCAGGCGAGGTCATATCAGGAAATTCCGAGCCTGCTCTGGACGATTTCAACGAATCTCTTGGCAACGACGCGGTAGTCGAAGTTCGCCACGGCCCGTTTGCGCCCCGCCTCGCCCATTTTCTTGCGGAGTTCCACGCTATTCATCAACTCCAGGAGGTAGCCGGCAATGTCGTGAACGCTGGCGCGATAGTCCACCGTACGCGGGCTCTTGAAGACGACCCGATGTCCGGCCTCGTAGCCGGATTCGTCTCCCACGATGGTCTCCCGCAGCCTGATCTCCTGGGCAATGCCGGCAAGATAGGCTGTCTCTCCGTGGATCATGGTATCGAGCATGCCCATGCCCTTGATGCCAATGACGGGTTTGCCGCAAGCGTTGGCCTCGACCTGGATCATCCCGAAACCCTCGAGCCGGGAGGGAGCGGCGTAGATATCGCAGGCCGCCAGCAGATACGGCATGAAGTCTCGCGAGATGACATTCGTCGTGTAAACAACGTTCTTCTCAATGCCCAACTGGGTGGCAAGCTGGAGATCAACGAGATTCTGGTGTTCCGTGCGAGGCTGGGGCCAGACCTTGCAGACGTACTTCCAGTCGGGGGCCTTCGTGTCAATGCTCGCCAAGGCCTGCATGACTTCCTGGGCGCCCTTGCTGGTGGCGTCCCCGCCAACGGTGAGGATCATGATCTGGTCCGGCGCCACGCCGAGCGCCTCGCGGACGGTGGCCACCTTGAGATCGTTGGGGTCGCGGGGAATGAAGGCGTCGGTGTCGCAGCCGACGGGTAGGACCTCGATATTCTTGCCGTTGAGCCCATCGCGCACATAGACCTGCTTGACCCACTTGGAGGTTGTCAGAACCAAAGGAAGCGCGTCGAGGACCTCGCGGTAATTGGCCATATATCCATCGGCAACCAGCCAGGGCACGGGCTGGACCCCATAGCGTTGGGGATGCAGAACCAGATAAGGTGTGTGGCCCCAGTATCCGACCCCCACGACTATGTCGGGCTCGAACCAGCGGTAATACCACTCCTTCTCCTGGGCCGATTCGAAGTGAACGGAATGGACGTCGACGCCAAGTTCTTGAAGGCCCCGATGCAGCAGGTTTCCCTGGGTGGCCAGACCTGCCGGTGAAGCGGGATAATCATAGAGAGCCAAGACTTTCATGCTTTCTCCTTCGAGCAAGGCAGGTCATTTCGGCTTTCCGAGAACCCAGAAAGCTTCGTCTTTCGGTGTGGTTTTGGCCTCGAAACTGTCCGGGGCAAAGCCGTACGCGTCGGTAATGATCCGGTACTTGGTTTCCCAGATATCCACGGACAGCCGCATGTACACGTCGGCATCCGCCATCGGTCGGGGCAGATATTTCTTGCCGCCGTCCTCGTAGGCAAACATCCATACCTCCTTGGCCAGGAACCGCCCGCTCTCGCGCAACGCCATGACCGCCTTGCCCACTTCCTCATGCCTTCGATGGCTGGTGTACTCGCCCCAGAGGCCGTGCGTCAGAACGAGGTCATAGCGGTCGGAAGGCAGCAGGTCGACAATGGCGTCCTCGACATCAATCAAGCGCAGCGGCCTCTGGTCGGGCCCGTCGTCAAGGTCGCCCATCACACCCTTGGCATGGTAGTACTCAAGGGCCTTGTCGAACTTGGGGGCTCGGTCCGGGTCACTCTTGCGGCAGAGCGTCACTACCGTCCAGCAGCTATCCGGATGCATAAGCATGGTCCCGCCGGCCCAGAGTGTCTCATCGTCCGGGTGGGCGACAATAACCAGGCAGTTCGTATGCTCATGGCTGAGTCGTCCCGATTGATCTTTTGACATCTTCGTTCCCCTGCAAGTTCGCCGCGCACACTTCATGAAGCGCAGTGTTTCCTCACTCTCGCTCCACATCTCACGCACGACGAATCAGAAACCCAGGAGCAATGGTACTACGTCGATTCCCAAAAGCAAGACTATTGTTGTCTCCATAACCATCTCGGGCATGGCCGTACGCCGTCGGTTCGAGGGGACAACGCATGTTGCGGTTGGGGCTTCAGCCGTAGGAAATCGGCCTGCATCAGCGGGAACCCGTCTGAGCCGGGCACCGCACGATGAGATCGACCAGGTCGCTCAGCTTGGCGGTCGCCAGTCCAATGCAGGAATCAGCCGCACCGTAGTACATGTACACGGTATCGCCCCTGATGATCCAGCCGCAGGGAAAGACGACATCGTCCACGTCGCCCTCCCGCTCATAGTGGGCCTTCGGGCCGAAGATCCATTCATCGGTTCGGCGCAACACACACGCGGGGTCGTCCCGATCCAGCAGAACCAGACCGAGCCGATAGATGGAACCCGACGCCGTGGTAGAGAATCAGCCATCCGGCCTCGATTTCGAGCGGCGGAGCACAAAGGCCGATCTTGTTCGCGTCCCACCAGCCTCCCTCGCGAGCCTGAATGATCTCGGTGTGGCTGCCCCAGTGTTTCAGGTCCGGCGAGAAAGACAGCCAGATATGGGCGCCCAGCATAGCCGACTTGCCAACAGGCCTGTGAAGCATGGCCCACCGCCCTTCGAAACGGACGGGAAACAACGCCGCATCCTTGTCCTCGGGCGGCATGACAGGGCCCAAACGTTCGAAGGAACGGAAATCCTCCGTTGTGGCCAACGAGACCAAAGGCCCGCCTCTCGAATAGGCGGTGTAGCAAATGGCCCATTTGCGAGCGTCCTCAAGCCAAGTGACCCTCGGGTCCTCAATGCCCCAAATCTCCTCCGGATGGTGATCGGGGTCCGGGTACAGCGTCGGCTGCGGATCGATCTGCCAGTTGCCGACGCCGTCACTGCTGCGCGCGACGGTAAGGTGCGAGATGCCCCGGAAATCCTCCACGCCGACAAGCAACAACGTCTGACCGGCCACCTGGACGGCCGCGGCGTTGAAAACGGCGTTAGCCCTGTAGGGCCACGCATCGACCGAGAGAATAGGATTATCGGGATGCCTCTCGAAGAGCTCGTGGTTTGATCTGTTGTCCATGGGTTTCTCCACAACCGAAAGAAACTGCCGCTGAATCCTTTCACCGGTTACACCACGAAAGTGTACGGACTTCGGCGTGTTGGAGTTTGGCTATTCTGGGGCAAACGGTTGCCCGCTCAGGCTTTGACCAGACGGACGCTTTGCGCGACATCGGTGCCGATGGCCTTGAGGAATTTCTTCTCGATGTGCTTCTCGAGCTCCTGCCGCTCGGTCTTTGTGCCCTTTTTGAGTGGAATCTGGCCGCCGGCGTAGGTGAGATGGCCGCCGCCGGTCCCCTTCCGGGCGACCATGCGCTTGATCACCTTCTCCGCCAGATTGCTCTCTTCAGACGTCCGGATCGAGATCAGTAGCTTCTCGTTCCAATACCCGGTGCACATCGTCCAGCTCGTCTCATCCTCACGGAGCAGAAGATCGGCC
>CAYNQP010000035.1:0-13611 GCA_964399325.1 uncultured Pirellulales bacterium | reverse complement strand
CACGCTGTCCGGCTATCCGTCGGGTGCCCTATTGCGCTACTACGTGCAGGCCACAGCCGATACCCGAACGGGCACGCTGGCCTTCAGTCCCCCCGGAGCTGAGCACGACCTCTACACGCATCTTGTGGCCTATTCCCACGCGGCTTCGTCTCCCGTTGTTTTCAATGAGATCATGGCGGTCAACCGCTCGACCATCGCGGATCCGCAGGGTGACTTCGACGATTGGATCGAGCTGGTCAATGTGACGGATGAACCCATCGATCTTTCAGGAATGTATCTAAGTGATAACGCCGCCAATTCGCTCAAATGGCAGTTCTCCGAGGGTGTCGAGATTGGACCGGGCGAGTATCTTCTGGTGTGGGCGGATGAGGACGGCGGTGATGAGCCCGGCTTGCACGCCAATTTCAAGCTCTCCTCGCAAGGCGAGACCGTCTGGCTGTTTGACACCGGCGAGTATGACCATGCCCTCCTGGACTCTGTGACATTTGGCGTCCAGGATGCGGATATCTCCCTCGGGCGTTATCCTGACGGCTCGGGAGTCATGCAGGTATTATCCACGTCTTCACCGTTGGCGCCTAATGCGGAACCGGCAGTAACCGAGGGCGGCGTTTAGGCGATGGACCCTCTGGCCCGAGATGAAGAAAGCCAACGATCTGATCGAGGGTTTCTCAGAGACAGACACACGCCTGTTCTTTGTCGACCTGGCCAGCCCTCTCTTCGGACCCAACGGTAAGCCTGATCCCGAGCTGTTCCTCGACGATAGACTGCATCTCAATGCCCGGGGCTATGCCGCCTGGACCAAGACCCTAACACCGTCGATCCGAGAGGCTTTGCAGGCCCGGCCATGAGGCGGTGCAGTCGCCGACTGAAAGCCGGCGATACGAAGGTAGCCTCGCCTGATTTCCGGCCCTGTGAAGTCCATGCCGCCCCAGTCCTATAACATAATCCCGTGCTCCCAGCCCCTCCGGGATCGGCAAAGGGTCTGGACACCGTCGGCCTATTTTGTTACAATAGGCAACTTGGGTGAGTAATGCGTCCTCTCGTTCTTTCTCGCGAGTCGCGATCAGGATATTGGCTTGAACACGGGGCCGGACCAGCAGGCCTGAATGGCCGGTATCGTGCCGGGAGGAAGGAAAACTGGGAAAAATGCGTTACGAATCGCGTTTCCGATGGCACTACTCTGAAACAATTGCACGTTCGATATTTGGGTGATCTTTTGAGAGGAGGGTTAAGCATGTACTGCCGACCCTACAACGTTTCTGCACTGATAACACTGACGTTGCTGGCTGTGGTCCCAGGTGTGCTGAGGGCCGGGACCCTCTATGTCACGGAGGACGGCAAGGCCGGTTTCAGCACGATCCAGGCTGCTGTCGATGCCGCCGTTGATGGCGACACCATTGTCATTGAAACGGGCACCTATACCGGTCCGGGCAATAGTGATATCGATCTGCGGGGCAAGGCCATCATGGTTCAGGGTGCCGACCCTGAGAATCCTGAGGTTGTCCAGGCGACGGTTATTGATTGCCAAGGCAGTGAAAAGAGCCCGCATCGCGGCTTCACCATTGCCAACTGCAACGGCGCCGAGATCGCCGGGCTGACGATTACCAACGGGCTTGCCTCCGCAGGCGGCGCGGTGTATTGCGAAAACAGCACCGTGGAGATGACCTCTTGTCGGATCATTGGCAACGCCACGCTGGCCGGCACGGGCACTTCCACATCCGCAGGCGGTCCTGGCGGGGGAATCTGTGCCATGGCTTCCGCCTTGGTGCTCCGCGCCTGTGACATTCGCGGCAACACAGCCGGGCAGGGGATGGACTCGCGAGAGGGGCGAGGCGGATCTGGTGGTGACGGCGGCGGAGTGTATGCGATGAGTTCGGTCGTATACGTGTTGGATTGCACCGTCGCCGACAACACCGCAGGCGCCGGCGGCAGTTACGATTTTGGCCCGGGTCGCGGCGGCCACGGTGGTGGCATTTACTGCGATTCTCTTCTCCTCGAGGATTCCCGGATCATTGGCAACGCTGCCGGCCGAGGGGGTGACGGCATGCAGGCGGCCGAGGGAGGCCAAGGTGGGGCAGTCTACTGCGCCCGGGCGGCCATCGAGAATTGCACGATTGAAGCCAACACCGCGGGGGCGGGCGGCGACAGTACGAACGGCGATAAAGGAATCGCCGGTAAGGGCGGCGACGGAGGTGGCGTCTTCTGCAGTGATTCTCTGGATATTGCGGGAAGCCTCGTGATCGGCAATCGCTGTGGCAGTGACGGCCTGGGCCTGGGCTTGGACCTGGCGGGTCTGAATGCCAGCGGCGCCGGTATTTGGTGCTATCTGGCTGTCATCGATCATTGCACGATTGCCTCCAACGCCGCTGGCCAGGCGAAGGGCGCTCTTGATGACGTGGAAGCGTTGACGACTGCGGGTGCCGGGGTCTTCTGCACCGGCCAAGCGAACATTACGAATTCAATCGTGTGGGGCAACGCGCCCGACCAGCTTGTTGGTCTGGACTGCGAGGGCGTGGCCTACTGCGACATCGAAGGTGACGCCTGTCCGATTGATCAGGGCAACATCTCTGCTGATCCGCTCTTTGTCCGGCCGGGGCATTGGGACGATCTGAACGATCCGAGCGCTGCCTGGGTGGCGGGGGACTACGACTTAGCCTCCGGTTCGCTGTGTATAGGTGCCGGTGATCCGAACTATGTCCCTGACCCTAACGCGACGGATCTCGATGGCAACCCGAGACTGGCCGGAAGGGCGGTCGACATCGGCGCCTATGAATTCCAGAGCCTTGTGCCTGTCTATCGCTTCTGGTCATCCAGGACGAGCAAGCACTTCTTCACCATCGATGAAGCCGAACAGGCCCAGCTTTTGCAGCAGCCGGAAACGTGGGTTTCTGAAGGCATCGCCTACTATGCGTATGCATCTGCCGGCGAACCGAACCTGATGCCTGTATATCGTTTCTGGTCAGACAGACTCTCCTCTCATTTCTGGACTATCAGCGAGGCGGAGAAGAACGGTCTTATCGAGGAGAAGGATGGCGTATGGGTCTATGAAGGCCCGGTCTTCTACGCCTATCCCGAGGGTGGCCAGCCTACGGGAGCCAAACCTGTCTACCGCTTCTGGTCGGATACGATGAGCGCCCATTTCTACACGATCAGCGAAACGGAAAAAGACCTTCTAGTGAAGGAGCATGCCGACATCTGGTCCCCCGAGGGCATCGTCTGGTATGCGTTTGAGGAGCGTTCGACAGACGAGAAACCGCCCGTGTCGGAGTCAAGTGAATACGATTTCACCTGTGACCTTATGGCCGCGTCGTACGGGCTGGAACTGAAGGCCTACTTTGGTGGTCAGGAGGCTCAGATTGACAATCCGAGCATTGATTTGGCCTCGACCGTTGGTCGCATGAAGATGGCCGTAGACTTCAGCGGCATGACGACCGACTTGGCCGAGTTCCATGTGGAAAGCGACTTCATGCAGCACGCCGCGGTTGTCAGTCCGAGCGATTCCACCGGGGCCGGATTCCCGCTGGTTTTGTCGGTCTATGGCTTCTTTGATACCTTGACGCCGAGAGGCCCCTTTGCGATCGATCCGCGGACCCTCGCCTTTCCGGTGGTGGTCGGCGCCCCGGCCCCCATTGGGGATGAGACTTTCACCG
Organism: uncultured Pirellulales bacterium; assembly: GCA_964399325.1. Classification (GTDB taxonomy): domain Bacteria; phylum Planctomycetota; class Phycisphaerae; order Sedimentisphaerales; family Anaerobacaceae; genus JAFGLV01. The sequence goes on along the minus strand of CAYNQP010000035.1, from coordinate 9,961 downwards.
TGGTAGGTTTCGTTGTTCTTGAAGGTCAGAAGCACGACGTCAATCTGGTTCTGGCGCCTACGGGCTTCGAGGTCGAGGGCGTCGGGATCTTCGATGATTCCGGTGATCCGGGTCGTCTGGACGTAGACATGGAAGGCCCCTTCCAGTGGCTTCGTCAAGGCCAGGAAGATCTCCTTCTCGAGGCGACCATCAAGGGCCAGGTGTTGCAGGTTTACGTCACCTCGGTGCGTGTCCGAGCCACAGGACGCTGGCTGGGCAAGGGTGTTTCTGAGGAGGCGAAGACCGAAAAGTGATTGGAACGCCAACCGGCACGGAATGATTTTGCCGGGACAGATGTTTTTCTCAAGCTGCTTGCCGCCATGGCCGAGTCTATGGTATGATGGCGGCACCGACGCGGGGGGGCAGGACGGCACTGCAGCGCGAAGGTTGTCAGGGGGTGGTTCTGGCCTTCGCCAAGGAGAAAGCAACATCGTGGCGCGTCCGTCGAAGGCATTTACCCTGATCGAACTCCTCGTTGTCATTGCCATTATCGCTATATTGATGGGTATCATCATGCCTGCTTTGCAGAAGGCTAAGGAGGGTGCCCGCGAGGCGGTCTGCAAGTCGAACCTGCGCAACATAGGTCTGGGGCTGACGATGTACTTGCAGGATAACGACTTCAAGCCGGCCGATTGCGAGAAGACCAATGGCTTCTTCTGGTATGACAGTGCCGGTCGGATGCGCGGCACGACCGATGGCGATGCGTACTGGGGCGTCGCCTATGCCCGCTACATCAAGGAGACGAAAGTCTTCGGCTGCCCGAGCTACCGCAGCGTGGCCGAGCTGATTTACCCTGACGAGCCCGACCTGATTCACCACGCCGCCTACGGTCTCAACTACAACCTGTTCCGCAAGAGCGGCGACGTGGTCAGAAGCACCACCACGATTCGCCATCCAAATCAGTTTATTGTCTGCCACGACCACGCGGAGCCTAAGATCGAGGAGGGCAGCGGGGACATGTTCCACAACGACGGCCCGGGCACCATGAACCTGAAGCACTATCGCCCGGGCAGCCCCCGCAACCGCGAGCGATTCTACCGGGGGATCTTCCGGCACAACATCCGCTCCGGTGACGCCTTCAAGACCGGTGGACGCGCCAACATCCTCTGGCTGGACGCCCACGTATCATCTCTGAAGGAAACCACGGGGGATGATGTGCCCGAAATCTGGTATACGGGCGACTGACGTTCTCGGCGGTCACGTTCCAGACGGGGACCCTCGCTTCCAGCGTCTGTTCAGCAGCAGCAGACCTACGACAGCGAGTGCCGAAACCATGAGACTCCAGCGCGAAGCCAGCCCGAAGCTGCTCGGCACATACGCCAGGCCCAGGGCTACGCCAGCGACGACGAGACTGTAGGGCAACTGGGTGCGCACGTGCTGGATGAGGTCGCACGAGCTGGCGACTGAGCTGATGATGGTCGTATCCGAGATCGGTGAGCAGTGGTCGCCGAAGATGGCCCCGTCCAGGACCGCTCCCAGGCTGATCATCGTCGTTGGGCCATAGGTGTTGCCGTCGAGGGCGAAGGCAACCGGGATGGCTGTCGGGATCAGGATGGCCATTGTCCCCCAGCTTGTCCCTGTCGCGAAGGATGTCAGCGAGGCGACTATGAACAGGAGCGGCGGGAACCAGTGCGGCGAGATGTGGTCGGCCAACAGCGCCGTCAGGAACGCCCCGGTCTCCAAGTCCTGACAGCCGTGTTTCAGGGACCAGGCGAGAACCAGGATCACGGAGGGCAGCAGCGCACGTTTCACGCCGCGATAGACACATCCGGGGATGGCCGAGAGCCGCAGCGCGCCCGAGAGCTTTCCACACACGATGCCCAACGTCATCCCGAACAAAGCGGCGCACATGAGAACGAAGTGGCTCTGTTCGGCCGCACTGATCACTTGGCGCCAATAGTCCCAGTTCAGAACTGAACCGCCGTCACGGAGTCTCGACGGGCCGCCGCCATCGAGCCAGAGTCCTGTCATGTGAAAGGTGATTAATCCGCCCAACGGAATCAGGGCGTTGAGCGCCCTGCCCGAAGCCTGCTGTGCGCGCGGGGCTTGCGAGACGCTCCGCTCAGGCTGCTCATCACCATCCTGTGCCTGCGCTTCCGCCTTTCGCATCGGACCGAAATCCCGGCCTATCAGAATGTGCGTGAATACGAACAGGAGCATGAGCAGACAATAGAATCGGAAGCTCAGTGCATCAAAGAACATCGCATAACCCGTCCTGCCCATGCCAAGCTGCCTGCTGACATCGGAGAAAAGTCCGACCTCATAGGCGATCCACGTGCTGACGACCGCCAGCCCCGAAACCGGGGCGCTGGTGGCGTCCACGAGGAATGCGAGCTTCGCCCGGCTGATGCGATATCGATCCGACGATGATCGCGTTGGCGTAGTCATCGATGAAACAGACAACGCCCAGTGCTGCCGTCGCCATCTGGGCGGACTTCCTGCTCCGGACGCGTTTCAACAGCCACAGGACAATGCCATTGAAACCGCCCGAGGCGATGATGATCTCAACCATTGTGAAAATGGGAGGGATAAAGGACAAGACCAAGAGATTGGTCGAATCCGACAAGGTCCTGGCAGGATAGGAGGCTGCCGCGGCGATGCCCTGTGCCCATGTTTGGATACTCAAAGGGGCCTGTGGCACCGCACTGAGCAAGCCTCCGATGGCGATGGCGATTCCAAGGCTGGCGACGACGCTATGCGTCAGGAAGGCCAGTACGATGGCCAACAGCGGGGGAACGACGCTGTACCATACGGGCTTGGGCTCCCGCATCGCCGGCGCCGCCAAACCAAGCGGCAAGAGCGCACAACGCCGCGAAGACGAGCCCTGCCGTAGCGGTCTTGGTGTGTTTGCCTGCTCTCACAACGAACTTGCCATCTGAACCAATCGAATCACAGCCAAGCACCAGCATGGCGAACGCCCAAAGGCTGAGGTCCGCATTGTCGTAGAAAACCACGGCAAATCAAGCCGAAAGAGATCTTTCGGTCCTTATCCGGCACCGCCCCGGAATGGCCCGCAGGACAGGGGCAGGCTGGGATGCTGAGGAGGGTGCTGTTTCGCGGAACACAAAATCCGCATTAATAGCACTGATAACCCAGTTTCTTGCTTGCATACCTTTGAGAATCGCCATAACCTCGTATACTTTGCATTGGAGGGTTTTGGCCGGCGACGTATGGCTTGGCCGTGAAAAGGTTGGAGTGCACAGGATGGTAAAGCTCTTGGTCATCGTGGTAGTGGCATGTCTTCTCGTGGGCTGTGGCCCAGCAGATCGCAAAGGATTGGTAGCCGCCGGGTATGCTCCAGACTACGTCGATGGTTACGTAGATGGCTACTCGGCCGGCTGTCATGCAATCGGGCATCCATTCTACCGTTTCACTCGCGACACCGGGCGGTACGAACAGGATGGTCGGTACACGGATGGGTGGCAAGACGGTTTCTCGATTGCGAGAACCGATTATGCCGCCATTAGGTAGGTCGGAGACCGGCGTCACAGCATTGGGGGTCGCCTCCGCGCGAGATTGACCTAGACACCGCGCATCGGATGTTCGGTTTGTCGTTGCCCGGAGTGTTTCCTACACTTTCCTGGGAGCGTTGTGGGTACTGGCTGCAGCACGCCGCATCGTGAACCCCGAGCAAGCAAGTCTGGGTCCGTAATCCGGCGTAGGCCGGACAACTTGGTACGTGGCACGCGCCACTCCGCCGCCTCAGGCGCGTGCCACTGTTTTCATGCTTGATCCAGAGGGCGCGTGTCCATGGACGGGAAGCAGTGACAAATCCCGGTGTGCGGATGAGACGGGGGGCCGAGGTAGGCGTACAAGCTAGTCCAGGTATCGCCGCCGCGCCCAGTGCCGAAGGATGCGACGACATCCATGTTGTCGGTGAGGTCGGTGCAGTGAAAGAGAACCCGTGCAGGATGCCTACAGCACCACCACCTGCTCTTCCTCCTGAGGCAGTTTCTGCGGGGCCTGCATGTGGACTTTTGGCGGCGCCTGCGTTTCGTCCGAACCGTCGTATGCGTCAAGCGGCGACCAGCGGCTTTTGGCCTTGTTGACGATCTCGATCAGCCGCCCGATTACCGCGTCCGGTGTGTCATCGAATGGATCGACCACGAAACCCTTCAACTGCTCGAACAGTTCGTCGCATATCTTGATCGTTCTCATAACTCTCCTCGCTATGACTGTGCCTCTGACGCCCATCATGACAACTCAGTAGCGCGCACGATCACGCTATAGAGAGTATAGAAAACAACCGGCCCGCCCTCCAAATGGGTGATTTCTCTCTTGGGAGGCCTCCCGCATGCCTCGGGGCTCAACGGGGTCTGATCGTCAGCGTCGCCTGAACGGGACGGTGATCCGAAGTCATCTCGTCGCTGGAAAAGTCGCCTGGTTCGGTGATAATGTGGGAGCAGCCCGAGAGTCTGCCCGTGGCATTGGCCAGGAAGATGAAATCGTCGATGATATCACGGTGCCAATCCAGTGTCCCGGTAGGGTTGTCAGGCGGGACCCAACGGAAGGCACCGTTGGCGATCAGGGCCAGAAGAGCGTCCTGGCCGGCCGGACACAGGGGCCCCGCGTCCGGGTTGTACTGGAAGTCATAGGTCCCGGCCGCTACAACAGGGATCGTCTGACCTACCGCCCACGCGTTGAGCGCCGCCGTCTGCCTGTCAGTCTGGCAAGCGTACAATCGGTTGACCATGAAGAAGAATTCTTGCCCCCCGGCACGGTGACGCAGCCGCGCAACGAGCGGGGGGCGCAGGGGCATGTTGGGGGAATACCAAAGGCGGTCCTGCCAGTTGATCTCGAAGCCCCCGACCAGTTCGAATTGGGTCGTGTCGTAGATGATGCAGGATAGGTCGCTGCCTCCGCTGGAGCTCAGTATGCTGACGAAGTCGCCCGGCTCGTTTTCCCCGGCGGCCTGCTGGAACAGTTGGGCCCAATGGTCGTTCCTGACCTCGCACAAACCCCACAGGCCCACGCCCTGGAAGCGGGCTATACGCAGGGCGACCAATTGCGCGTCGGCCCCGCCGGCGTCAACGTTCCAACTGACCACGGTAAATTGGCGGGATTCGGGATTTGCGCCATTTGACACGACCGCAACACAGGAAATGATGGCAAGTAAAACAGATGTGGGCATGCTCATTTTCGGCCTCCTTTCCGAATAGTGATTTCACCGACTCTTCCGTTGGCTACAGATTATCGCCTTGAACGGTTCAATTCCAGCTTGTATCGTGCGAATTGAGAAAAAACCGTGGACGAAGGGTTGTCGTCCGCTTTGATGCCGTCTACGAGGTTGTTGCTCGCATGGAGAGGTTGCGAAAGCTCGTGACCGTTCAAAAAGTCCTTCGGTTAAGAATATCCGTCTGGGGCCGTCCAAGTTCCGGCCGTACCGCTGGGCAAGCAGCCTCCGCGTCGACCGCTGAGGTATCGGTCGTCTCGCTCAGGTAGCTGCGGAGCTTCTCCATGTCTTGCATGATGTACCGGACCAGTGCATCCAGTTCGGTCATCAGTACACGACGCTGTCGTTCCATCCGCTCCAGTTCCCTGCGGACGGCTCTCATGATGTCGGTTTGAGTCACGATTCCCAGCACCTTGTTGTCGGCCGTGACCACCAGATGATGAAGGCGCATCCTGTCTATCTTCTTGCCTGCACTGAGGATGGAATAGGTGGGCGGAACCACGACGACCGGGAAGGACATCACATCCGACACTTCTGTTGCGGAGGGGTCCTTGTGAAGTGCCACGACGCGTCTGAGCAGGTCTTTCTCTGTGATGATCCCGGCGGCGGTCCCTTGGTGCATGGCGATCAGGCAGGAAATGCCACGGGAGGACATTGCTTGCGCGGCCTCCGCGGCCGTAGCCTCCGTGCTCACCGTGGCCACACGTTTCGTCATGATATCGGCAACGGACGTCAGGGGACTGATCGAAACCAGTCCTCGGGTGATGTCGGTTTGGGTGACAAGGCCCATCAGGGCGTCGCCATCTACCACCTGCAGACGCTTGATGTTTCTGGCTTCCATGATTTTGCTGGCGGCCATGACCGATGTCAGGGGCGGGACCACCTCGGTCGGACTGGACATAAGCGCGCCGACGCGCGTCCGACGGAAGTCCACGTCCTGGGCGGCAACGCCGCGCAGCATGTCTTTGTCGGTGAGAATGCCGACGACCTTTTCACCGTCAACGACCACGACACAAGAGACACTATTGTCGGACATCCTCTTGGCCGCTGCATAGAGCGTGTCGTCAGAAGCCGCGGTGATGATCTCTCTGCTCATGAGGTCATGAACGGTCAGATCACGACGGTTGGCTTGAAGTCTGCCGTTGAGAGTCTCATCTGTTGTGGACAACCCATTCAGCATCTCACTAGTGCATCGCATCGTTCCACCCCTGATCGATCTGGGACGCGTCCGCGTATGCCGGTACCCGGACAGCCTCTTCGGCGTGAATCCCCGGATTCCATCGAAGCTATTATCGGTATGGGGCAGGGGCGACTTGTCAAAAAACCTGTCTGTTGGTGCCTCTGGTGCCGAAAATACGTAGTTTTCCTCGGTTACCGAATCTTGGCCTGAGATCTGGCGGGGCATATCGATTCGCCTGCCCAGAGCCCGAGCGACTGCCCCTCCGGAGGCCCATCGGCCTGACGGCGCCGAAAAGACTTGATTTACGATAGGTCTTTGTCGTATATTATAATTATAATGGGGTTGTATTTTTGGGGAAAAGTATTGCGGAGAAAATGACCAGGCTGTGCTGTTGCGGCCTTCGATCCCGAGGTTTGCGCGGGGCTCGAAAGGCTCCAGCTTCGCTGATAGCCGCATCATCCGGGGGGCCGTAACATGCGTCACCCGACAGGCCCAGACGGCGTGAGGGCGGGATCAGCAAGGAGTTCTTTCTGGCGTAGTCAAAGGAAAAGCAGATCTTGTTGGGAGGAGAGATGATGAAACGGGGGAAAAATCTCACAGTTTTGCTCGGTAGCGCAATTCTTCTATTTGCCTTGTCGGGCGCCGGTTATGCGGACGCAGTCCATGTCTACAGTGATGGCTCGGGCTTGTGTCCTACCATCCAGGCCGGGATCGACGCGGTGGACGCTGGGGGGACGGTTATCCTTGAGCCGGGTACCTACACGGGCGACGGCAATCGCGACATCAGTTTCGCAGGCAAGGCCGTCACGGTCCAGAGTACCGATCCGAGCGACCCGTCTATTGTCGCCGCGACGGTCATCGACCTCCAGGGCACGAGCGCTGATCCGCACTACGGGTTCATCTTCGACTCGGGTGAGGATGCCAACAGCGTGTTGGATGGTGTGACCATCACCAACTTGGCAGCCACCAACCCGGCCTCTTCCGGCATCTATTGTGGGCAAGGCGGCGCGGTGATTCGCAACTGTATCATCTGTGACATGTATAGCTATTCGACGAAGAAGGGCTACTACGAGAAGGGCAGTGCTGTCGAGGTTGTGGGCGGCGACATCACGCTGGAGAATTGCACCTTGACACGAAATGTCGGCAGTGGTGACCCCGACACGAGTCCCTGGCCCAGTACCGGAATGAAGAGGTTTACTTGTGGTGGCGTGGATATCTACGCTGGCAGCGCGACTCTTCTGGACTGCACGCTGAGCGACAACTACTCGTGGTATGCCGGCGCCGTTGTCAATTGGGGCGGCGCCGTTGTCCTGACCGATTGTCAGATCGTGCACAATTCGGGGCATGAATGCGGGGGCCTGTCCAGCCTTGGAACGGCTGTACTGACCAACTGTCTGTTCGCGGGCAACACGTCAGCGGTGGACGGCGGCGCGATCACCAACCACCAGGAGTTGGCGGCGATCAACTGTACGTTCGCCGACAATGATGCAGCCGGGTCCGGCGATGCCCTGTGCAATATGAACGACCAGATCACGGCCGACCTGGTGAATTGCATCCTGTGGAATGTCGACGATGAGATCGCTGGTGTCGACGGCGCAGTCTCATCCGTGAGCTACTGCTGTGTTCGAGGAGGCTTTGCCGGCGAGGGCAACTTCGACGCCGATCCCTGCTTCCTCGATCCGACAACGGACGACTATCGCCTCATGATCGACTCGCCCTGCGTCGATGCTGCTCAAGGCGATGTCGCCGGCGACACCGATATCCTGGGCAACAGGCGCTGGAACAGCATCTTCGTTGACAATGCCGGTGCCGGCGATCCCTGCTATGTCGATATCGGTGCCTACGAGTTCAAAATACCGCCGGCGGTTTATCGTTTCTGGTCCTCGCTTCTGAGTCGGCATTTCTACACGGCCAGTGAGGCGGAGAAGGACTACGTCATTGCCACGTACCCGAGTAGCACATGGACATTTGAGGGCCGCGTCTTCCGTGTCTTCGATGCGCCGGTCGATCGAGACCTTCTGCCGGTCCATCGCTTCTGGTCTCCTTCACTCGGCGCCCACTTCTACACCATCAGTGAGGACGAGAAGGAGTACATCGTTGACAGCTATGCGGCGAACATCTGGACGTATGAAGGCGTGGCTTTCTACGCCTACCCTCCGGGGGATCAGCCGCAGGCGACGGTCGCGGTGCACAGATTCTGGTCCGACAGCCTCGGATCTCACTTCTACACGACAGACGAGGATGAAAGGGACGGTCTTATCGACGAGCACTCGGACGTCTGGACATACGAAGGTGTTGCGTGGTATGCCTGTTATGCCATAATGGAGTGGCCCTTGATATTCTAATGCGCTGGGCCGTGGCCGATACCGTCTCAGGGCGTTCTTGTAGTTTGGGCGACCCAGTGGTATCCTCACGCGCGTGAATTGGTCGGCAATCTGTGAAGGGGCAAGGACGCACGCGTGAATGACATCGACAAGGCTGAGGACCTTCTACGTCAGTTCAAGGGGGATGGGTATCTGCACGGGGCCGGCATGCTCTCACAGATTGGGCCCTGGGTGCGCCAGGCGGGCGACAAGGCTGCGCTCGTCCGAGGCACCTTTCCGGGCAGCGACCAGTACGTACGCATGATCGCCGCGTCGCTGACGCAGGCGGGGATCGATCTTGTGACCGAGATCAGGGGCGCCCGGCCGAATACGCCGAAGGAGGATGTGCTTCGCATCGCATCCGAGTTGAAAGGGGCGAAGCCGAATGTCATCATCAGCTTCGGTGGAGGCAGTACGATCGATGCGGTCAAGGCCGCAGATGTACTGCGAACCCTTGGTGGGGACATCGACGACTATTTCGGCACGGACCTGGTGACGAAGACGCTCCGCGGCAGGGGCTTGGCCTTGACGCCGCACGTGGCGATTCAGACGGTGGCCGGCTCGGCGGCTCATCTGACGAAGTACGCGAACGTCACCGACCTTGCGACGAGCCAGAAGAAGCTGATCGTGGACCACGCGATCAGCCCGGCTTATCCCGCGTTTGACTACAGCGTGACCTATGGCACTCCGCGGGACCTGACGGCCGATGGGGCCTTCGACGGGATCTCTCACATGCTGGAAGTGTTGTACGGCGCCGTCGGGAAGCCCCACTACGACACGGCGGCGGAAATCGCCGCCACGGGTCTGCCTCTGGCCCTCACGTATCTGCCCCGCGCGATGAAGGGGCCCTTGGATGCCCGCGCCCGCGAGGCGCTGTGCCTGGCGACCGACCTGGGTGGGTATGCGATCATGATCGGCGGAACCAACGGTGGCCACCTCACGAGTTTCTCGCTGGTTGACGTCTTGCCGCACGGCCGTGCTTGTGCGCTGATGAATCCTTACTACACCGTCTTCTTCGCGCCGGCCATAGAGAAGCCGCTGCATCTGCTCGGTGCCGGTGCGGACGGCTGCGTGACTCTTGATGACGTCTTGCATGACGCGTGCGCAGAAGATGTTGCCGAGGGTGGAATCCTCGAAACCGGGGGTGAAGACGGGCAGGTTCTTCTCCTTCGCGGCGATGACCCATGAGTCCTCCGGCGGCACCTG
>CAYNQP010000034.1:0-13640 GCA_964399325.1 uncultured Pirellulales bacterium | reverse complement strand
CTTGCCGATACAACTGACGCGAATCTGGTCGTACGGCCGGCCCGTGGCGAAGACCGCAAAGGAATTGGCGAAGGCAATCTTGCCGGACAGGGCCAGACCTGCTGCCGTCGAAATCATGTTCTGCTCGCCGATCCCTACCTCGAAGAACCGCCCTGGAAACTCCTTCTCGAAGAACTTCGTCATCGTGGTCTTGCCGAGGTCGGCCTCCAGAACCACGATCCGCTCGTCTTCTTTACCCAATTCGACCAGTGTCTCGCCGTATACCGTTCTACAATTTCGCATATTCATTGGCATTGATCCTTAGTCCTCAAACAACCGCCGCGCCGTCTCAAATTGTTCCTGCGTCATGATCCCGTGGTGGAAAGCCGCCTTGCCTTCGGCAAAGGGCACGCCTTTGCTCTTGATCGTATGAGCGACGATCATCAAGGGCTTTCCCTTGACTTGACCGGCTTCATCCAGCGCATCGGCGATCTGCTTGATATCGTGGCCATCGATCTCCACGACGTGCCAGCCGAAAGCCTTCCATTTCTCAGCGTGCGGATTCGTGTCGTATCGTTCGACGATCGTACCGGTCGCCTGCACAAGGTTCTTATCGAAAATCGCAACGAGGTTGTCCAGCTTGTGGAAGGCCGCCGCCATCGACGCCTCCCAGACCTGTCCTTCGGCTATTTCCCCATCGCCGAGGATGCAGTAGACTTTGTAATCTTTCTTGTCGATCTTCCCCGCCATCGCCATCCCGCACGCGACGCTCAATCCCTGTCCCAACGATCCGGTGTAAGCCTCGATGCCCGGCATCCTCCGCATCTCGGGATGTCCCTGAAGGATGGTGCCCAATTCCTTCAAGGTAGCCAATTCTTTCTTGGGAAAATACCCGGATTCGGCCAAGGCGGCGTATTGCACCAGCGCCGCGTGGCCTTTGCTCAGCAGGAAGCGGTCCCGATCCGGCCGGTTCGGGTTCCGCGGATCGTGACGCATCTTGTGAAAATACAACACGGCCACGATATCGGCAATCGAACACGAGCCGCCCAGATGGCCGGGTTTATCTGCTCCGATCATCATGACAATGTCGTAGCGCAGCTTCCTCGCTATTCTTTCCAATTCTGCTTTCTTTTCTGCGGATACGGACATGACGAAACATCTCCAAGAAACAACTTGCGACTGTCATATCATAAGAATCCAGATATTAGCAGACCCAGCGGAGTCGTGCAATCAGATTTCCCGGATTGCTCTCAATCCGGGTGCGGTTCATATTCGTGGGCGAGTTTTGCCGGTTGGGGCCAGAGGATTGTCATTTCGACCGAAGGGCTGCAAAGGCAGACCGCAGTGGACGAATCTGACTGATCGCTGACGAATCCCTCATCCACAGCCAGATGTCTCGACCAGCCCCTTCCCCGGCCCGATAACCCTGCCCCCGAGGAACCGGGCGGGCGTAACGGAAGTCTGGAGAATGAGGGGAGCCTGCTTGCGCTCGGCCGCCTCAACCACAGTCTCCATCTGCGCGATATTCGCGACGTTGAAGGCCCCGACCGCATACTTGCCTTCGGTCGCCCTCAACAGCATTTCTCCGGCAGACACGACATCCACACCGATCTCCTGTATCCAAGAACGCAACACGAGTCTTGATACGCTACCTCCTGCGTTCAACGCCTCCGACTATACCGGTGCGCCTCCGGCAATCAAGGATTCAAATGACGAGAGACTGGAGATCGACTATTGGAACCGTATCCAATCGATCTCAACGTTCTTTGCGTCGGTAAGCATGACAACCAAATCATGGATGCCAGAAGGAATCTCTGATAGAGGTGAACTTACGACACTCCAATCCGTGTTCTGAGGCACCTCAACCTGGGCAATCAGTGGACCATCCACGGCATCCATACGCACAGCGATGGTGCCTCCTGTGGAAAAAGAGGCCTTGATCTTGACAGAGCCTAGCGGCTTGTTACCGAAATCGACTTTATTGTATTGGATCCAGGCACCTTGGGCCGCCAAAATGGTTTTCCATCCCTCATGCTTGTTTTCATTATTAAGGAATGCAATGGAGATGCCTTCTTCGCTGATAGCACTGTATCGGTCAATCTGCATTTCCTGGCGGGCATTGGTGATCCCCACTCCCCGCACGGTGGGAATAACCTTCTGGATGGTGCCGTCCTCGTTGAAGGCTAGATAGTCTGCTTTGATGGCCCGGTTCTTATCAAAGTCCGGGGACAGATCCTTGTCGTGATAGAACAGATACCACTGTCCTTTGTATTCGAGGATGGAGTGATGATTCGTCCAGCAACCGCTGGCTGATTCATCCATGATCACGCCCTTCCACTCATAAGGTCCCATTGGACTGCTGGCGATTGAGTATTCAAGTCTCTCCGTTTTGTTTTGCACATGCGGATAGGTCAGATAGTAAATGCCGTTTCGCTCAAACGGAAAGGGGCCTTCAATGAGCCCGGGCCTGGGGAGGTTCTGAACCCGCTGTGGCTGCGAATCCAGCTCAACCATGTTGTCTTTCAATTTGGCCATCGATATTCCTCCCCAAAACAGATAGGCGCTTCCATCCTTGTCAATGAGCACTCCAGGATCTATTCCGCGCACACCGTTTATGGGCAGTTCTTCGGCCTTGAAAGGACCGTATGGCTTATCTGCTATGGCGACCCCGATTCTGCCACCGGTAGGAAAGTAGAAGTAGTACTTTCCGTTCTTGTGAACGCAGTCCGGCGCCCACATACTGTACGATTTGCGGTTAAGCCACGGGACCTCCGTCTGGGTCAAAATGACTCCGTGATCGGTCCAATCGATCAGATTCTCGGAAGAGTAAACATGGTAGTCTTCCATGCAGAACCAGTTGGACCGCGCACCGCTGCCCGGAGGGACCGGTATATCATGAGAAGGATAGACATAAATCTTGCCTTCAAATACTCTTGCAGTCGGATCGGCTGAGAACTGCTCCGTTATGAGAGGGTTCTGCGCCAATCCCGAATTCGCGCCAAGCAGCGCAAACACACCGAGGATCAGTGAATAACGCGCCAATCGATTTACCATGAGTTGTCCTCCTTTCACAAAGATCAACATCCTACCAAAAACAAGGTTAAGGTTGGGCAATCGCCTTCGACGTCGCCGTCCAATCCACGTTTTGAAGCACCATTATCGACCAAGCGGCGTCGGTCAGCAACCCCTCCGGTTCCTCAATCCAGTTTGATATCCACTTTCCAGTGTTCCGCGGCGGACTTCAGTTCGTCCAGCGTCAGGTATGTCACCGCACCATGTTTGGGGCGGTTGAAGTTCGTGCCCTTCATCACGCCTTCGTTGAAGTGGCCGATATTCTTGTAGGTCACGAAGTCCGTCGTTTCGCTGAACCCCATGTTGTTGGGCCGGCCGCCGTAGACGTCGTACATCAGCACGTAGGTGTCGGTCCCGAGGCGTTTGAACACATTGGGCGCTTCGGTGGGAACGGACTCGGGATCGATGCGTTGAGGCTCGGCCCGGTATCCCCGGTCGATCTGGTCGGAAACGGCGTGCAGTACCTTGGCAGCGGATACATAGTGCAGATGGAATTTGTCTCCTACCTTGGTGATGTCACCGTCAATACCGCCGATATCCGGGATCATTGTCGGGGTGGTCTCCAATTTGGCAAAGGCCTCGTCCGTATAGGAACAATACATATTGGCGTTCTTGTTGTTGTAGCGAATGGTGAAGTAAACCATCATCTTGCCCTTGGCTTCGTCATAGACCGTTTGAGGCGCCCAGGAGCAGTCGATATCGCCGAGTTCGGGAAAGGCCGTATCCACGCGGAAATCCGAAACGGTCCAGTGAATCAGGTCGAAGGATTTCATCAGGACGATGGCTCGGTTGTTGCCCCAGCCGTACTTCTCCTGAGGCCGCTGCCATTGGGTATCGCGGAAGCCCGCTCGCTGGCCGAAGATATGCAGGTCAGTCATGGCCAGGTAGAATCCTCCATCGGGTCCGCGTGTCATGTGCGGGTCGCGTACACCTTTTTGTTCGGCCAGCTTGGCACCGTCAAAGACGGGCTCGCCGTTGTTGAGATCGGTAAAGGTGTAGCCGTCACGGCTGACGGCCAAGTAGGCTGACTGAGTTTGGTCTTTGAAGTAAACCATGACATAGCCGCCGAAGTCTTTCTCTTCGAGTTTGCGGGCGTTCTTGGGCTTTTCGAGGGTCGGCACGACAACGATGCCCCCCGTTTGTACGGTCCCGCCAGGCGCCGTATCCGGCCCCGCGGCGGCTATTGCCTTGCCGGGGGACACGATGAACCCCTCAATCACAATCACCACGGCCAAGGAAGCGAACAGACCAGGTAGAAACACGTGCTTCATCGTACATTCCTTTCATCGTGCATAGGGTTGGAGCGCGACAATGTCTTCTTCCAGAAGCGCTCTGAGAGCCTGGCGATTTTCCTGCCCGCGGCGCAGGATCTGAACCTGTCGGGTAGGCAGTTCACGCAGAGGCACGAGTTGCGCGGACTCAAGGAGATTGGCGGCTGCTTCTGCGATATCAAGGCCTGAGTTCCAGTTGCCGTTCGGGTCGGCTAGCCAAGCGCGGGCCTCCCTGATCTCACGGGTGACTCGGCCTTCGCGATCGGGTTGTTCGAGCACGACATCCGGGCCGCGATTGCGGAAGATGCCCATGACGGCCATGGGGATGGAAGGATCGCGGATGCTGCCATCGGGATAGAAAATGCCATGGACATTACCCCACCCACGCTCGCCATCCCAGACGATCATCAGCTCCCACAAGTAGTAGCCGATGCGGGCGTTCATGTGCTCCTGGATGGTCATATCATACGGATTGGCGCGGCACACGCAGCCCATCTCATCATTGATGACCGGCTTGCGTGCCTTGGCGGCTGCTTGCTTGGCCTTCTCGATGTCGGTCCGCACCGCCTCCCGCGTCTGCTGGTAGTCGTGGAACACCAGCACATCGACGTCATCGACGCATTGTTCCATGGTGTATTCGTACGCAAAACCAATGGTCACGGGTGTCTGGCCATCGAGCCGGCGGAACACGCTCGCCATGTGTTTGGCGAAAGCCAAGCGCGGGGCCGTGCGCTCGGGCCGGTTGGGGGGATAATCGGGCTCATTGTACACGTCCCAGAACGCCAGACCCGGCTCTTTGCCCAAGGTGTCCACGAGGAACGTGGCCCATTCCTCGGCGCCGGGGTGACCCTCGCCCTGCATCTGCCTGTCATATCCAACGACCGGCATGACGCCGATGCCGCGCTGGTCAGCGGCGCGTACCAGGTGCAGCAGATTCTGGCGAAACTGGTTAGGATCGTTCTGATAGGCTTGGTAAGTAATGAAGCAACGAATCTGGTTGATCCCCAGCCGCTGGGCATATGTCAGGTCTCGCTCCGTGATCTCCGGCACGTAGTTGTTCCACATCCCCGAATGGCCGCCGTGTTCGGCATAACAGTAATTGGCGCCGCGGATGGTCGACGTATCGACGGGCGTGCGCGAGCCTGCGCGGCGCGGGATGGGATACACCTCAACCGACGCAGGGGCGTTCGGCATGGTGGCAGGGCGGACGCCGGTGGTTGCGGAAGCCCCGGTTCGTTCATGGGGTCGCAACAAGTCGATGTACTTGGAAATCTGCTCGCGCAAAGCGGCTGGGTTGGGCGGCCCCTGCCGCAACAACCCAATCGCGCGGGTCGGCGGTTCGCGCATCGCGATCAACTGCGCCGCTTCCAGTAGATTGGCGAGCTTCTCCGCGGCATCGAGTCCGTCCTTCCAATCGCCGGAGGGGTCATCCAGCCATGCCTGGGCAGCCGCGATGTCGGTATTGACCCAGCCCTCCCGGTTAACATTCTCCAGAAGCACGTTGTCCGAGCGGTTGCGGAACAGGCCGAACATCGCCGCGGGAATCGACAGGTCGCGCACGGTGCCATCCGGGTAGAATACGCCGTGAACGTTGCCCCAACGCTTGGTGATCATCAGTTCCCAGATATACCAGCCCACGCCCGCTTTCGTGTGTTCCTCAAGCGTCACGTCGTAGGGATTGGCGCGGGCGATACATCCGATCTCGGTGTTCATGACGTGCTTGCCGACCTTTGCCGCAAACGCCTTCGCGCGAGCGATGTCATCGGCGATAGCCGCGCGGGTCGAAAGATAGTCGTGGAAGGACAGCACATCGACGGCGTCGGCGAGTGCCTCCATGTTTCGTTCGTAGGCTACCCCGATGGTCACCGGAGTCTTCTTGTCGAGCTCGTGCAGCGTGGCGGCGATCAGGCGGGCGATCTCTATGCGCTTCTGTTGCTGATCGGCAGGAGCACCGGCGGCATTGTAGTCAGGTTCGTTGGAGGCATCCCAGAAGGCCAGCGCCGGTTCATTGCCGATGGCGGCGACCAGTTCCGTCACGAACCCGCGGATGCGATCACGGTTGATCGTGCGGTCCTCGTCGATGAAGGTCTGCGTCCCGCCAATCGTGATCATCAGGCCGATGCGGTGCCGATTGCACGCGCGAGCCAGGTCAACGAGGTTCCTGCGGAAGGCCGGCTTGTCAGCCTCCCAGGAGGCGTAATTCACGAAAACACGCAGTTGATTGAGTTTCAGCCGATCGGCATATGTGAGATCGCGTTCCGTTTCCGAGGCATTGTAGTGACGCCAATAGTCGGTCGTATCCGCAGCGCCCGATGCGCGGTAGTTAGCGCCTCGAACGGTGGACAGATCAGTAGGAGTGAGTTTGGTGGTGTTGGTTGATGCGCCAAGAGCAAGGACCCCGGCGCAGCCGGCAAGGGTCGGGACCATCAGAAGCATCGGCACGTGCCACAAACGAATCGTCATAAGCCACCTACTTTCAATCGAACTACCCCCAGCAACTTTGCTGCAATCTCCCTTATACCTCGAACCTGCCTACTCGAACAGATTGAGAGTCACCGATTCACCCATCAGGCGGTAGCCTTGCGTGTTGGGATGTACGTAGTCTGTAGTCAAATCCTCGCGGATGCGTAAGGGGTTCTGCGGGTCCTGGACGACTTTCTCAAAGTCCAGCACCGCATCGAACCGGCCAGCTTCCCGAATCCACTTGTTCACAGCCTGCCGGGTGGTCTCGTTGGCGGGCGTGTCCTTGCGAGAGTTCTGGATCGGCAGCAACGTTGCGCCAATGACCTTGATGCCTTTGGCGTGGGCTTTGTCGATGACCTGCTCATAGGCGGCGATGAGTTGTTCCGCCGGAGCCTGCTCGTAGCTGATGTCGTTGATGCCTTCCAGCAGAATCAGGTGTGATACGTTCGGTCTTGAAAGCACGTCGTCTTCCAGACGTTTGAGACCCGTCGGGCCAGCTGCATCCGCCGACACCAGGCGATTGGAGCCGATGCCCATGTTGATCACGCAGACCGGCGTGCCGTCCTGTAATGCCGGCAGACGCTTGGAGAGCACATCCGGCCACGTGGCGTTGGCGTTGATGGCCGCCGTCGCGCCGTCCGTGATGGAGTCTCCCAGCGTCACAATCACCCTCGATTTCGCCGGGGCCCATACCTGTACATCCGACACAAAGAAGACCATCATGGTGCGCGAACCCCTACCGGCGAACGGAAGCGTTGCGTCGCTGCAGTGATCGCCCGCCGTGATGTATTGCGTCTTCAGACCGGTGGGATGAAATGCCTCCGGCGTCGTCAATTCCGGCAAGAACAAGCTGATGGCGATGTCCTCGTGCTGCTTGACCACCAAGTCCACCGGGTCGCTCCATGCCTCTTCGCCCGCCTCCAGCTTCAGTGCCTTGACGCCATTGAACGTCAGCACATGGTCGGTTTCTACCGCGATGTCCGACCTGGACGTCGAGCGTCGCAATGCCACATGTGCGCCGCCGATCACCAGGGACTGCGTCGAAAAGCGATTGGTCAGCTTCACCCGCAGCGCCGTGCCTCCCAGCTTGAGGAACATGTTCAAACGCAGTGTCTGATTGTTGAACGTCGGCACGGCCTGGAGGATTCCGTTGACCGTGGTGGGCAGGTAACTGACTGCCCAGGCATCCACCCACTTGCAATCCTCAGTTGCGGCGGTGCCCGGTGCAACCGCCTGCCCCAGGACACCAACCGCCTGGATCAGCATGTATACCGTCGCCAGCAAGCACCCCGCTTGCCGCCAGTGGCCCGAACTTCGTCTCATGAATAACCTCCGCAACACAATTGAGGAAATCAACAGATGTCAATTGTGTGTAAACATACCCAGGGTCACGCCCTGGAAGCCTCCGGCTCTGTCAGTGCTCAGGAAAACAGATTCAAGGTCCTCGCCGAGTTGAACGAATTCACCGCTGCCGATTTTATAGAGCAAGCGTGTGACAGGTCCGGCGCCTTCGATCTTGAGTTCAAGCGACTTCAGATTCTCGGGCAGGGCCTGCGTGGCCAGGATTTTGGGCGGGGTTTGCGCCCCACCTCGGCGGAAGCCACGACCCGCCGCCGCAGCGGGCTGTTCGACCGAGATTTCAGTGAGACGCCCGGAATCGATCTTGACATTGATGGCGTAATAATGGGTTTCATTCTGGAATGCGGCCAGCCCGGCCATGCAATCAGCCGTCTCAGGCTGGGCCGTCAGGGTGACCGAGCAACTGAACTCATTGTTCTGCTGACGCGTACCCAAGTAGGACGGGTTGCCTTGGCCGGAGAACAGGTCGTCGCGAGGTTCGAGGAACAACGCTCCGGCCGCTTTGGATGTCACGTGCCATTGGGAGGTCGGCTTGCGAATACCGATCCACCGATAGGCCAATGCGTCGGAGTCGAACGAATCAGTAAAGCGGATTGCACCCGTGGTCGCCACAGATGGAGTCTTGCCAATAGGCAAGTTGGGTTTCTTCACGGTCAGGGGAACCGGCGTATGCGGCGTCAGAATCACGGGCCAATCGTCTTCCCAGGTCACAGGAAGCATGAACGTCTGGCGGCCTGTGTTAAAAAAGCTGGCCTGATACGGCTGACAGGCCAGAAAGACAGCGTACCATTGGCCGTTTTGTGTTTCGACGAGGTCGGCGTGGCCGGTGCAGGTCACTGGATTGGGACGATTGCCAGACAATCCCCTGGCAGAGAGGATCGGGTTCTTCTCCCAAGGTACATACGGTCCGCGAAGAGAATCCGACTTGAAGATCACTTCGGTGTGGGCCGTGCTCGTGCCGCCCTGGGCGCACATCAGGTAATACCTTCCCTTGATCTTATACAGGTGGGGCCCTTCGCACCAGATCGGTCGTTTCGTGATGTCCGTACCGCCGTCGACCAATACCGTCTTTTCGCCGACAGACTTCTTCTGATCGAGATCGAATTCCTGGATGCGGATGGTGCGATGGCCGCTGTATTGGGCCTGTCCCACGGGCTCGTCGCAACTGAGCAGGTAGCACTTGCCGTCGTCATCGAAGAAAATGTCGGGATCGATGCCACCCACCTTCGGCAACCGGACCGGTTCCGACCAGGGGCCTTGGGGGTTCGTGGCGGTGACATAGAAATTGCCGATTCCACCGACGAGGGTATTGACCAAGTAGAAGGTGCCCTGGTGATGGCGGATCGTGGGCGCGTATGTACCCGAGGACATCGGGCCGCCCTGCATGGCGAATTGCGAAGGCCGGTCAATGACATTGCCGATTTGCGTCCAGTTGACCAGGTCCTTGGAGTGCCAGATCGGGATGCTGGGGAAGTAGTTGAAGGCGGAGTTGACCAGGTAGTAGTCATCGCCGACCCGGCAAATGGAAGGATCCGGATAGAAGCCGGCAATGATGGGGTTGAGATATTCGTCAGCCCCGGGCGTGACTGTGGTCTTGCCGTTGTAGGTGAAGGAGGTGAATTCCACCCAGGAGGAAGTACCCGGGGCGTCGGCTGCTATGACAGCCGGGGCCAGCGCGAGAAACGCCGCAGTGACAAAAGCAGTCTTGAACATCATGCGAACTCCTTGGTTTTCTGAATGCATATCAGCGAAGCCTCCGTGTTCAGTTCACCACCGGCGCCACGAAGCGATATTCCGGCGTTTGGGCCCGACCTTCCAGGATCAGGGCTTGGGTGAGCGTGCCCGGCCCGATTGCCGAGTTGCCGCCGACCTGGATTTGCAGATTACCGGGTCTGACCTCGCGTTTGCCATCCTTGCCGACGACCAGCGACAACTGTTGAGCGGTGACCGTGAAAGTCACGTGCTTGCTCTGACCGGCTTTGAGCGGCACACGCGTGAAGCCTGCCAGTGTCTTACGCGGCGTGGCGGCCAGCGTCGCCTGCTCATCGGTCATCGCCGAAGCTTCCGGTAAGCTCGCTGGATCGATCGCCGGCACGTCGCGGTTCACGTAGCACTGAACCACTTCTTCACCGTCAATGTTGCTGGTGTTCTTGACGTTCACCGACACCTTGACATCATCGCCCGTGCCGACGCGCGCAGGGGCAGTCAGGCCGGAGTATTCAAACGTGCTGTACGACAGGCCGTGTCCGAAGGGATACAGCACCGGCTTGGTGTCGTAGCGATAAGTACGATTGTACATAGCATAATCAGTAAAAGGCGGCAGATCGGCGGTCGCCTTATAGAACGTCACCGGAAGCCGGCCGGCGGGGTTGTACTTGCCAAACAGCACGTCGGCCACCGCGTCGCCGCGCTGTCCCGGATACCACGCCTGGATAACGGCCGGCACGTGGGCGTCGGCCCAGTCTAGAGCGATGGGGCTGCCCGAGCAGCAAACCACGACCACGGGTTTGTTCGCAGCGGTTATAGTGACCGCTTTGATCAAGCCTTCCTGTACCGCTGGAAGTTCAATGGCGCTGCGGTCACGCATTTCGCCTTCCTGCGAGCCGTCGATACCCACGACCAGTACTACGGCATCAGCCTTCTTGGCCAAGTCAACCGCTTCGGCGTAGAGGCTCTGGCCGGCGGTGTTGGCCGGCAACCCGTCCGCAGTGGGTCTGGTCCATGCAATCTGGAACAGCGGATCCGTGTTGGGATCTGCTGAGACTGTTGCGGTGACACCCGGTGCTTCTGTTGTAGCACCAAAAGCCCGTCTACCACGGCCGAA
This sequence comes from uncultured Pirellulales bacterium, assembly GCA_964399325.1. Taxonomy (GTDB): domain Bacteria; phylum Planctomycetota; class Phycisphaerae; order Sedimentisphaerales; family Anaerobacaceae; genus JAFGLV01. The sequence goes on along the minus strand of CAYNQP010000034.1, from coordinate 2,672 downwards.
ACCGAACCTGCCACGGCCGCCGCGACCAGATCCACCGCGTCCGCCACCTCCCGCAGCAACGCCGCGTGTGCTACCGCCAAATCCTCGTCCACCGAAACCTCGTCCGCCACTTCCGCCGGTCGTCGATGAGTGGGTGAACTCGACCAGGACGTCATACGCCTTGTCCTTTTCAAGGTGAATCATATTACCAGCAGTGCGTAATGCTCCGCCCTGCATTTCATCAATAATGACTTTACCGTCGATCGACAGGCGAAAACCATCGCGACCCTTGGCGCCGAGTTGATATTCGCCGGTAATTGGCGGTACTAATACACCGGTCATCTTTGCCGCCATAGTGGGATCAAAGGCTATGCCACTATCTGAATCCGGCATCTTGAGAGTCCCGGTCTCGGAAACCTCTGTTCGTGCAGGCTGCGCCAGACCATCCGTGTTGGCTGCGTAAGCAACTGTCAAACCATGCTTACTTCTTGAGGCATCCGTAAATAAGCAATCTACTTTCACAAGCTCGGCTAAAGCGATAGTGCCGGTAAGAGGTACCTGTTGGCTGGCAGTAACTACGTGATCGGCGCCAACGGCCTTCTTGATGCCATCCAGAATAGTAACTTGGTGCTCCTCCGTCGCTTTGCCATTGTAATTGCCGTACTGCATGTTAATTGCATCTGCGTTGGGGCCGAGCACGGCAACTGTTCCGATATTGACCTTCAGCGGAAGTGTGCTCTTGGCGTTTTTCAGCAGTACCATCGTTTTGCGAGCTGCCTTAAGCGTCAATTCATGGTGCTCTGGCGTGTTGTACATGGCAGGTGTGATTTTGTTGTAAGGATTGCCTTCGTAACCGGGCGGATCGAATTCACCCATACGAATGCGGGCTTCCATGAGCTTGCCCAAAGCCACATCAACTTCCTCTTCGGTAATCAGCCCTTTCTGTATAGCTTGTGCCAGGTTGCTCGGTCCACCGCCCCGTGCACCGCCGTAAACCGTACCGCTGTTGAGTTCGTTGCCGGCCTTGATAGCCAGCGCAGATGCTTCCGCCGCAGTAGATACATAGGCATGGCGGTTCTGCTGATAGATGTCAGCGACGCCCCCTACGTCTGAGACCACATACCCGTCGAACCCCCACTGGGTGCGCAAGATGTCAGTCAACAGGCGTTTGTTAGCAGGGGCCGGCACACCGTTAATGGCATTGTAAGACGACATTACGGAATAGGCATGGCCCTCCTTCACGGCCGCTTCGAACTGTGGCAGATAAGTCGTGTACAAATCCTGGTCAGTGACTACTGCATTGAACTGCTCTCGAATAGATTCGGGTCCGCTGTGAACAGCGAAGTGTTTGGGCGTCGCAATGGCCTTGAAATAGACAGGATGGTCGCCCTGGATGCCTTTGACGAAGGCGATGGCGAAGCGGCTGGAGAGATAGGGATCTTCCCCGTAGGTCTCCTGCCCGCGGCCCCAGCGAGGGTCACGGAAGATGTTAATGTTAGGCGACCAGAAATCCAGACCGGTCATCGCGTTGAAGATGTTGTTGGCGCGGTATTCGAAGTTCTTGGCGCGGCCTTCGGTACTGATGGCGGAAGCGACCTCGAAGTGGAGATCGGTGTCCCAAGTAGCGGCCAGGCCAATGGCTTGTGGGAAGACCGTCGAGAGGTCGTGGGTCATGCCGTGGAGGGCTTCGGACCACCAGTGGTAAGGCGCGATGCCCAGGCGCGGGATGGAGGGGGAGGCCATCTGCATGAGAGCGACCTTCTCCTCGAGATTCAGACGGGAGACGAGGTCCTCCGCACGTTTCTGAACCGGCAAACCAGGATCATAAAACGGGGGCAGAGGATTCGGACGTGGCGACGGTGGCACAGGCACATCGCGACCGCCGGGTCCGCCCGGCAACACGCCGGGTGCTTCGGCAGCCTGGATCACCGGGGTCAATAGAAGTAACACCATACCCACAAGTACCGTCTTGATCATCATATAGACTCCTAATGTTATTTCAGTTCCGGTGCCTCCCACGGAATCCAGGTTTCGCGTTCTATATTGTACTTCGAACGCAGGATGTCCGTTGATTCGCCGTCTTCTTTGCCAAGCAGGAACCTGTCGAGGTAGGCATCGAGAGCGGGCGTGAAATTCGGATGCCAGGAACAGTGGCCAACATTCTCCTCTACCGCACCCATCCGATCGGGCACACCCAGTGCCCTCCACACTTCGCGAGCAGCCAATGCATCCACACGGGCGGCTTCGGCGCCCATTCTCGCGATCTGCGAACTCTCGATCATCAAAACGGCCCGGGGCGCAATCATCGCGATCAGCTCGTGATGGTCGATTGGGAGCTTATCAGGATCATTACTGAACTGACGCAGGGCTCGGGCATACCAGGGGAAGTCGTCGCTCCCTCCTTGAGCGTGGAGGAGATTCTCGACCTCGACTTGATCGCGCTTTTCGAGCATGTCCGAGTATCGCCACGAAATCGTACCACCGCCCCCGGATTCTTGTGGGATAGTCAACGCAATGCGTTCATCGAAGGCGCCGGCATAGAGGGCCATCTTACCCTGGAAGGAACAGCCGCAAGAACCAGCAATATCATTTGCATGTTGTTGCGCTCCTGTGAACAGTGTTACCAAAGCCCACTGGAGTAGTATAGCCGTTTACACCTTCCGCAGGAGTACGGTTTCTCATGTGCCGATCAC